>JABFRF010000064.1 GCA_013141315.1 Gallionella sp.
ATGATGACTTTGTTTGGCGCAATCACTTGCTGGCGATAGATACCCAAATTTTGCCGAGATTTTTTCGGCCCGCGCGTCACCACTAAGCCCCACGTGATCAGCGGAGCGACATCGCCAGGCCAACAATGCTGAATTGGCAGCTTACTCAAATCGACATCGTTACCTTCCCAAACAATATCCTGACACGCTGCACTTGATAAAATCTTCGGCGACATCGTTAGCACTTGTTTTAGCACTGGCCATTTTTCCCACGCGTCTTTTAATCCTTTCGGTGGTTCAGGTTCTTTCAGGTAGGCGAGCAACTTGCCGACTTCACGCAAGGCACTGACATTTTCCTCGCCCATGCCCAATGCCACTCGGCGCGGCGTACCAAAAAAGTTGGCGAGCACAGGCATGGAATGTCCGACTGGATTCTCAAACAGAATTGCTGGCCCTTGTGCGCGCAACACCCGATCACAAATTTCGGTCATTTCTAAATGTGTGGATACCGGCACAGTGATACGTTTCAGTTCACCGATTTTTTCTAGCTGTGCGATGAAGTCGCGTAGGTCTTTATATTTCATTTCAATATCCGATAAAAGTTTATCTCCCCTCTCCCGCTTGCGGGAGAGGGGGCGGGGGAGAGGGTTCGAGAATAATCATCAGTCGAATCTGCTCCAACACTCCGTCTAATTCTTGCATAACAGCGTTGTTCCAAAAACGCAGCACAGTATAGCCTTGGCTTCTCAGCCAAGCATCGCGTCGCTGGTCATACTCAATCTGTTCGGAATGTTGTCCGCCGTCTAATTCAATAACTAACATCTGCTCCATGCACACAAAGTCGACGATGTAACGACCGATTGGCTTTTGCCGCTTGAATTTCAAACTCATGAAGCGATGCGCCCGCAGGTGATACCACAGTCGCTGTTCGGCTTCAGTTTGTTGGGTGCGTAGAATTTTAGCGTTGCTTAGGGTTTTTGATTCTGTCATTGCGCTCAACTTCCGCACCCTCTCCCCCAACCCCTCTCCCGCAAGCGGGAGAGGGTAGTTTAGGTTACTCGTGATAAAAACTTTTCTCACCCTCTGGTCGCGTTTTGAAACGCTTATGTAACCAAAAATATTGCTCCGGCATTTCGCGCGCGCGATCTTCGATGAACGCATTCATCCGTCGTGCATCAGCAATATCGTCTCCGCTCGGAAAATTTTCCCACGCAGGATAGAAGGTCAGCACATAACCTCCCGCGCCGGGCAACACACGCGTAATGCTTGGAACAACTTTCGCGCCAGCCATTTGCGCGATGCGTGGAACTGAGGTCATGGTTGCAGTCGGTACGCCAAAAAAGGGAATGAACGCGCCATCCTTGATGCCTTGATCTTGATCGGGTGGATAGATGAACGGCATACCTAGTCGCATTCCTTTGAGGATGGGACGCAGCCCTTGCTGGCGTGAATAAAGGTGTTGATTGCGAAAGCGTGCACGCTTCTGCAACAGTAATTCCGTCATGTAAACATTCTTCTGATTCGCATACATGCACACCGTGTCGGTGTGTTGAGCGACCCATTGCCCACCTGCATCCATACCTACAAAATGCGGCGTGAGCAAAATTGAAGGCTTATTTTTAATTGCTTCAAAATGTTCGATGCCTTCAACGTGAATCAAACTGGAGATACGTTCAGCACTTGACCACCACAAGATGGTGCGTTCGATAAGTCCGCGACTGAACATCATGAAATGATCGCGCAATAATTTCTGACGAGCAGAATCGCTCATTTCAGGAAAACATAGCTTCAAGTTGATTTCACCCACTTTGCGTCGCTCGTTAGCAAAGGCATACAGCAACAAACCCAACGCATTGCCTATCCAAACCAACACGCGGAACGGTAGAAAATGTATCAGCCACAGCAACAACACACCTAAACGCACCATCATCATTGCACCTTAACTTCTGGCGGATTCACGCCTGATGGAATTTTGTAACGGTTGTAACTCCATAAGTATTGTGCAGGCGCAGTGGCGATGACGCGCTCTAATGCTGCATTGATTTGCAGCGGCACGGATTGCTCAAAGTCTAGCGATAAAGGTTCGATACGCATTGCATAGCCTCGTCCTTGCGGCAATCGTTCAGCATAGGCAAGTACCACGGTAGCGCCACTGGACTGTGCCAAGCGCCCGCTCAAGGTCATGGTGTAAGCGGGGCGAGAAAAAAAATTAATCCACTCCCCTTCACCATTGCTGGGCACTTGGTCGGGTAATAAGCCTATCGCTTCACCACGTTTGAGCGCTTTGAAAAGTACCCGCACGCCACTTACGTCGGCAGTGGCAAGTTTAGCCAAGCCACGTTCACGACCGCCGCGCATAATGGTTTCCAGCCATGCCTGTTTGGGCGAACGATACAAACAGGTCAGCGGCAAGCGTTGCCCCACATATAAACCAACCACTTCAAAGCAGCCCCAATGTGGGGTAAGCAGAATAATGCCTTTGCCTCGTTTGTGCGCGGCTTCGATATGTTCCCAACCTTGGCAACTTTGCACTGTGGCGCAAACTTGCTCTAACGGTCTGCCCCACACCCAAGGCAACTCAACGATACCTTTCCCCGCTTCGTTAATGGACTGCTTGAGCAGTGTGGCGTAATGAGGTTCATCCGTGGCGAGATGTGCCTGACGCAAGTTTTCTTCGGTGCGTGCGGCATATTGTTTGGACATCACAAACATGAAATGACCGAGCAACGCGCCTAAGCTATGCAACCAGCTGAGCGGCAAACTTGCTAGAAAGCGGAAGATGATTTTGAAGATAAATGAGGTCATCGAATTGGGGGTTGTTTGGGTAGGCGAAGTATTTTAAGGGGGTCTCGAAAAGCGCAATTCTTTAAGCTAGGCAAGGCGCGAGCAAAAAATTACGCCGACGCATATGGCCGACGCATATGTTTGATATGTTAGAAGTAATTTTTTGGGAGTAACGCAGCATAGCGACAAGAATTGAGTTTTTCGAGATTCCCTTTGGTACAATGCGCGCCCTATTAAAATTTCAATGATTGAACGGAGTGCCATGAGCGAGTATTTTTTTACATCCGAGTCTGTGTCTGAGGGCCATCCAGACAAAGTAGCCGATCAAATTTCCGATGCCATCTTGGACGCTATTCTAGCGCAAGACCCCTATGCTCGGGTTGCTGCTGAGACACTCGTTACCACGGGACTAACCGTTTTGGCCGGGGAGATCACCACCAGCGCGCAAGTTAACTACGCCAAAGTGGCGCGCGAAACCATACGACGTATCGGCTACGATGACCCAGAGTTGCGCTTCGATGCGGACGGTTGCTCGGTACACGTTTGCTATGGTACACAAAGTCCCGATATTGCCCAGGGTGTAGATCGCGCTTCTGATGATTACTTGAATCAAGGTGCTGGCGACCAAGGCTTGATGTTTGGCTACGCGTGCCGCGAAACGGACACGTTGATGCCCCTACCGATTTATTTGTCGCACCGCATCGTTGAACGTCAGGCGCAGTTGCGTCGTGATGGTCGTTTGCCTTGGCTGCGTCCCGATGCAAAATCGCAAGTCACCGTTAAATACGTTGATGACAAACCGTTCAGTATCGATACGGTGGTGATCTCTACACAGCATTCTCCAGACATGACGCTGGAGCAAATTCGTGAAGCTGCAATCGAAGAAATCATCAAGCCGGTTTTGACCAAAGATTTAGTCAAGGGTGACATCAAATATCTGGTTAACCCAACCGGTCGATTTGTCATCGGCGGTCCGCATGGAGATGCGGGTTTGACCGGACGTAAAATAATTGTCGATACCTACGGTGGCGCAGCCCCACATGGTGGTGGCGCGTTCTCAGGCAAAGATCCTTCCAAAGTTGATCGTTCCGCAGCCTACGCTGGACGTTATGTAGCCAAGAACATTGTCGCGGCTGGTTTGGCGGACAAATGTCTGGTGCAAGTGAGTTACGCGATTGGCGTGGCACAGCCGACCAGCATCATGGTCAGCACCTACGGCACAGGCAAAATCTCTGACGAAAAAATCACTGAGTTGGTTAAACGCCATTTTGATCTGCGTCCGAAAGGCATTGTGCAAATGCTTGATCTGCTGCGTCCGATTTATGAATACACCGCAGCTTATGGTCACTTTGGTCGCGAAGAACCTGGGTTTACTTGGGAGGCAACAGATAAGGCCGCGGCATTAAGAGCGGATGCTGGGTTATAAATAATTGGTGGGTTACGGCTACGCCTAACCCACTCTAGAATTTCGTTTCACCCACCCTCCGAGGGGTGCTGCAGCGGGGCTGATTACCAGTCCCCCGTCAGGCTCGGAGTCAGTGACAATTTTCAACTGCACCCATTCATTTAACTTTATGAATGGAGCTGTTATGAACGCTGCTACAAAAAACTTCACCGACTACATCGTCGCCGACATGTCCCTTGCTGCATGGGGACGTAAAGAATTAGCCATTGCCGAAATCGAAATGCCGGGGCTGATGGCTATTCGCAATGAATACGCCGCAATTCAACCATTGCGTGGTGCGCGCATCACGGGCTCACTGCACATGACCATCCAAACGGGTGTGTTGATTGAGACGTTGAAAGCATTGGGCGCAGAAGTGCGTTGGGCTTCTTGCAACATCTACTCCACACAGGATCACGCTGCTGCTGCGATTGCTGCAACTGGCACACCGGTGTTCGCGGTTAAAGGCGAAACCTTGGTTGA
>JABFRF010000114.1 GCA_013141315.1 Gallionella sp.
CGTGCCGGCAAACTTGCAGGATTTGGTGTTCTTGTTCTGCGGTTCCGGGCCACTCACCACGCCGACAGCAGACAGCAATGCGCCTCTGGTCGGGCAGCTTGATCCGGCTCCGTGGGCGGCTCCGATGCCCACACCTAGCTTCGCAGCCAGTATGTGTTCGGGTGAACCAACGGTAGGCGCACTTACCAACACGATTCCTGCCAGCCCTCCCGTGATCAAGGCATTTCCCGCTGAAACTGTGACGGTCAACTCCAATGCCGCAGTATTTTTGAGTGCTTCGGCCAGTGACTCAACCGGTTTGCCAGTGGCGATCAATTGGGTGCAGTCCGGCGGTAGCCAGCCATCAGGTGCTGTGATAGTTCCACCCGGACAACCGAATGCAATTACTTTCAATGCGCCTGTCGGACCGGCACAAATGATATTCACCATCACGGCGACCAATCTCAACACAGGTCTGTCATCCACCGGCAATGTGACGGTGAGTGTCGCTGGCAAGGCATCGGATACAGTCAGCATTCACAACGCCACTTGGACCAATACCAAGCAAAATCGCGGTGCGCTGAGTATCGTAGCGATTACAGATGCACCGCCGGATTCAAGCAACTTGCCACCTGCCGATTTGCAACTTTATGTACAAGCCTCGGCTATCGTGGCTGCGCTAGTGCCAGACGGCACGGGTGGCTTGATCTACACCTCTTCAGCGGTGCAACTTTCCGCAACGCCTTTGCCGATGTTCTATGCCGATACTGGCAATCCTCCAACTTGCCCGGCGGGCCTAGTACGCTGTTGGCAATACATTACACGGGGTGCATTAGTCGATCCCAACGGGTCGGGTGTTTTTGTGCCACCCGATTTGATTACCGTAACCTCCAGCTATGGTGGCTCAGCTACCCTAGATGGGGGATTGATCATCCTGAAGTGAGCAAAGCAGGAAGGGTAATGCCAAATGAAACACCAACATAAGCCAACGCTGATTTCGAAACGGTTATTGCTCGCTAGTCTAGCCGTGCTAATCGTGTTGAGTAGTGAAAGTGCGCTAGCAAGAGGCCGTAAGGGTGGAGGCGCAGCCGGTGCACTGGGTGATTTCGATCTATTCCCGCAACTGCAAGTAACCAACGGTCTGCCTGCAAATCTTGTCAATGGATATGCTCCGGCTGGGGGAACGCCGGGTGACGCTACCACTGGCGTGGGGGGCATCCTTCAATTCAACCAGCAGCCAGTTATGATCGTCTCCCAGGGGGGGCAAGCTATCACTTTGCTGCCTAATACGAGTGGTACTAATAACGGCAGCGGTAAGCGCGCAGGCTTTGTTCGGCAAGTAGGCCCGGATGGTTTACCACCGATGCTCTCGCTCAAATCAGTAGGCATTCCTACTGTGCCGGGGCTGAGTGATTTTATTCGCAATCCTGAAGCTGCTATACGCTTGGGTAAAGCGTTATTTTGGGATATACAGGCAGGGAGTGATGGCAATGCCTGTGCAAGTTGCCACTTCCATGCGGGTGCTGACAATCGTATGAAGAATCAGCTCTCGCCGGGTTTGAATGCGGGTGACTCGAGCTTTCAGATGACTAGTAATGGCAAGGGTGGGCCGAATTACACCCTCAAGCCAGGCGATTTTCCTTTTCACCAACTCACTGATCCTTTGGATCGGAATTCAGAAGTGTTGTACGACAGCAATGATGTGGTTTCATCACAAGGTGCTTTTGGCGGAGTTTTTAAAAAGCTAGGTCAGAACGGTGCTGAGATTTGCGGTGCGCGAACAAGCAGTGATAGTTTCAATGTTAACGGCGTGATGACGCGCAGGGTACCCGGACGCAATGCGCCCAGTACCATCAATGCCATTTTCAACTACCGCAATTTTTGGGATGGGCGTGCTAACAATAGTTTCAATGGCGTCAGCCCGTTTGGCCCTCGCGACAATGATGCGCGCGTGCTTGAAGTGCTGAGCGACGGCAGTACACAATGGACTAAAATTTCATTGACCAATGCCAGTCTTGCCTCTCAGGCTGTTGGCCCTGTTTTATCGGAATTTGAAATGTCCTGTGCCAATCGAACCTTCAAGGATATGGGCCGCAAGTTACTTGCTTTACGCCCACTTCGCCTGCAAGAAATTCATCCACAAGACGGCGTGCTTGGCGCATACATTGATAAATCGGGTAAGGGTCTTAAGGGCAGTTACCCCGAGATGATACGTGCTGCTTTTGATTCGCGTTGGTGGAGTGCCGCTAAGCGTATTGATGGATATACCCAGATGGAAGCTAATTTCTCACTCTATTGGGGGTTGGCAATCATGATGTATGAATCAACCTTGGTATCGGATGAAACACCTTTTGATAAATTTGTGGGCTCTCCCGGTAGTCCGCCAGATGTAAAGGCTTTGACTCCTCAACAACTGCGTGGACTGGGGGTGTTTCGTGGCAATGGCTTATGTATCTCCTGCCACAAGGGTGCCGAATTTACCGGTGCGGCCACTGCGTTACAACGCGAAAATGCCGATGAAGGTACATTGATTGAGAGCATGTTTCTCAAAACTGCCGACACTGCAATTTACGATAATGGTTTTTATAATATTGGCGTGCGTCCAACCGTTGAGGATCGTGGGGTTGGGGGGAGCGATCCTTTCGGCTATCCCTTGTCATACTCGCGTAATTGGTTTGAACAATTGCGTGGGCGGAATGTAGTTGATTCAGTATGGGTGGATCCGTGCTTGTTCAGTATTTTCTTTGATGCCTCGGCTTGCTGGAACGCGCCCGATCCAGACTACACTCGCATCGTAGTCGATGGTGCTTTCAAAACACCCGGCTTGCGCAACATTGCACTCACCCAACCCTACTTTCATAACGGCAGTCGCTATAGTCTTGAGCAGGTGGTTGAATACTACAACCGGGGTGGTGATAGACGTGGCCCTGACGATAACGATACGACTGGATTGATTGCCACTGATGCCACCAATGGTGGCGCGACCAACGTTCATCCTTCTATCTCACCATTAGGCTTGTCCAAGGATGAGCTACGCGACTTGGTAGCCTTCTTGCGTTACGGTTTAACCGACCCTCGGGTTGCCTGTGAGCAAGCCCCTTTTGATCACCCATCGTTACCTTTAAGTGATGGGCATTTTGGAAATCAAGATGCTGTCCGCGACAAAAATAAAGATGGTTTGGCTGATGACCAAATCACCGAATTGCCAGCTGTTGGCGCAAAAGGCCGTGCCAGAGAACGTTGCCTAAGTAATGATGACGGAAGCAAGCTATTTGGATTCAATGTTAAGTCGTAATTGTAACGTTCTAAATTTTTTAGCTGCGAACGACATTATGTTGGCTGAAATGCTACTTCCCGGATAAAACTAAACTTTCCAACAGCTCATCTAAATCTTCAATCGGTGGCAAACACTTCGTTCCCATGCACAGCCAAGCGGTGATTTTTTCAGAGATTGGCTTGTTGAGTGATTCAGGTAGATGAGCTTCTTCATTCGATAGGTTTATCATCATCACGTTCGGCAAGTAGTGCTTACGCAATGCTTCTCGCCACGTATCGGCTTGGTTTTTATCGCCTCGCAACACCAATAAAACAGGGGGTTGCAGGGCTTCTGTCAGGGCGGTACATAGGCTGCTGTGATAACTGGCGGATTGCAGTAATGTCGGGAAAAATAACTGCAAGCAACGTTCGGCTGCGGCTGCGTATTTGGTTTCACCCGTGACGAGTGTTAATCGCAACAAGGTTTGTGCGGCAATGCCGTTGCCAGATGGCGTGGCGTTGTCTTGTCCGATTTTGTTGCGTTGAATGAGCACTTCATGATCGTGGCTGGTGAAGAAAAATCCGCCTGATTCGGTATCCTCAAAGCGTTCCAAAAGCGCGTCAGCAAGTTGTGTGGCGAAGATTAGATCAGCCTGACGAAACTCGGCTTGCATTAGTTCAAGTAAGGCTTTGAGCAAAAATGCGTGATCATCCAGATAGGCATTCAAATGCGCTTTGCCGTCTTTATATGTCGCTAATAACTTGCCATCACGCCACAAAGTTGTGCGCACAAAATCCATCGCTTGTTGCGCTGAGTGTAACCAGTCCGGGCGATTAAATACTTTGGCTGCCTTTGCCATTCCAGCAATCATCAAGCCATTCCATGCGCTGAGGATTTTTTCGTCACGGCCGGGGCGAATGCGCTGTTCACGTGAGGTGAATAATTTCTTTTGCGCGCTGAGCAATCGTTCAGTGGCCTGTGCCGCAGTCAGTCCAAGCTCTTTTATTAATTCACTGGGTACGACATTGATACGCAGATTCCAGCTATGGTTTTCAAAATTGGCGGGGTGATTCAAACCGTAGTAGGGGGCGATCAACGAGTATTCTTCGTCATTCAACAATTCGCGAATCTCATCGCGCTGCCACACATAAAATTTTCCTTCTTCGTGTTCCGAATCGGCATCAAGCGAGGAGTAATAGCCACCTTCTGGCGATTGCATCTCACGCATCAACCATGTGGCGGTTTGATCGACCACGCGCGCAAACAAAGGGTTTTGGCTGCTTTGCCAGGCATCGCAATACAACCCTAAGAGCAGTCCGTTGTCGTAAAGCATTTTTTCAAAGTGTGGAATATCCCAACGTTCGTCCACGCTGTAGCGGCAAAAGCCACCACCGAGTTGGTCG
>JABFRF010000089.1 GCA_013141315.1 Gallionella sp.
GCTTCAAAATTCGTTCGCCTAAACCAATTCCAAGCGCACCCGTACGAACAGTTTCAAGAATCTGCTCACGCCCGACAATCTTCAAAAAGCCATCAAGCTTGATGCAGGTATCGCACAACTCTACCGTGCAAGTCGTCTCCGATTCATTGATGACGCGCCCTTGAGCTGTGGTAACCGCACGCTTCAAAGCCTCACGTTCTGCACCACTGGCGCGCACTTTGACTAACATCAATTCGCGCTCCAAATGCTCACCTTCGTTCAAATCCATCACTGCCGCCACATCAATCAGTTTGTTCAACTGCTTGTTGATTTGTTCAATAACCGCATCCGAGCCATGCGTGACGATGGTCATGCGCGATAAGGTTGGGTCTTCGGTTGGGGCGACTGTCAGCGATTCAATGTTATAGCCGCGTGCCGAAAATAATCCCGCCACACGAGACAAAGCACCCGCTTCATTTTCCATTAGCAAAGAAATAATATGTCGCATTACAAATCCTCCGACAAAATCACTTCAGACAAACCTTTGCCACCCGGCACCATCGGGAATACGTTTTCGGTTGGATCAGTACGGAAATCCATAAATACCAAATCATCTTTACGCGCAAATGCCTCTTTCAACGCCGGCTCAACATCAGAAGGATTATCCACGCGGATGCCAACGTGGCCATACGCTTCCGCCAGTTTCACAAAATCCGGCAACGCATCCATATAGGATTCAGAATAACGATTGCCGTGGAAGAACTCCTGCCACTGACGCACCATACCGAGGTAACGATTATTCAGCGAAATCACTTTGATCGGCAGATGGAATTGCTTGCAAGTAGAAAGCTCCTGAATGTTCATCTGAATACTACCTTCGCCTGTCACGCAAGCCACGGTTGCACCCGGATTAATCAGTTGCACACCCATCGCGGCAGGCAAGCCAAAGCCCATCGTGCCGAGACCACCAGAGTTAATCCAACGACGCGGTTTATTAAACTTGTAATATTGCGCCGCCCACATTTGATGCTGACCTACGTCTGAGGTCACAAATGCATCGCCACCGGTAATTTCGCAAAGTTTTTCAATCACGAATTGTGGCTTGATAATTTCGGTGGAATTTTTGTAGCGTAATCCACCACCTTTAACACGCCACTCATCCACCTGCTTCCACCAAGCTGCCAAGTCAGTTGGATCGGGGCGTTGCGGACTAGCGCGTAATACTTCAAGCAACTGCTCTAACACCAGCTTCAAATCGCCCACTACAGGCACATCCACTTTTACACGCTTGGCGATAGAAGAGGGATCGATGTCGATATGAATAATCTTGCGCGGAATTTGTGCAAAGTGCTCTACGTTACCAACCACGCGATCATCAAAGCGTGCGCCGATGGCAATCAGCACATCGCAATACTGCATCGACATACACGCTTCATAAGTGCCATGCATACCTGGCATACCGACAAATTGCTTATCGTTAGCAGGATATGCACCCAAGCCCATCAACGTATTCGTACAAGGAACGCCCAACAAACGAACCAGCTCAGTCAACTGTGCAGATGCACCCGCCAGCACCACGCCACCACCGCTGTAAACCATAGGACGCTTGGCTTCCAACAGCATTTTTGCGGCACGCTTAATCTGCTCAATGTCGCCCTTGCCTACTGGATTGTAGGAGCGAATCGACACGCTTTCGGGATAAACAAATTCAGTTTTATGCGCAGATATGTCCTTAGGAATATCCACCAACACCGGTCCAGGACGACCCGATTTAGCGAGGTAAAACGCCTTCTTAATAGTCGGCGCAATATCCTTAACGTCTTTAACCAAAAAATTATGTTTGACGCACGGACGAGTAATACCAACCGTATCGACTTCTTGAAACGCGTCTTCACCAATCGCATAGCTAGGCACTTGCCCGCTAATCACCACCATAGGGATCGAATCCATATAGGCAGTGGCAATGCCCGTCACTGCATTCGTCAACCCCGGCCCTGACGTGACTAATGCCACTCCCACCTTCTCGGAAGAACGTGAATAGCCGTCTGCAGCATGCAGCGCAGCTTGCTCATGGCGCACCAGAATGTGCTTAACCTTGTCCTGCTGACACAGCGCATCATAGATATGCAACACCGCTCCACCAGGATAGCCAAATATGTACTCAACGTCTTCTTCCTGCAAACATCGAATAGCGATTTCCGCGCCCGTCAACTCCATCACAAACACCTTAAGTTTTAGCAAAATAGAACCGCGAAGGATAATGTTTGCTAGGGATTTGGTCAACCTTAGTTCATATCGCTAACAGGGAGCAAATGAAATTCTCGGTTCTCTAACGCACATTATGGGAGATTTATTGAACCACCAAGGCAACAGTCCTAAAGCATGGCCATTTTCCCAACGACGAAGCGGCACTCAAATTGGCCTACCTAGCCTTGCGCAATATTACGAAAAAATGGAAGATACCACCCATCACTTGGCGTGCTACCAAAACGCAATTCGCGATTCTGTTCGCCGAACGCTTCACTGGTTCAGCTTGAGGATGCCGTGAAATTTAACCCTGACTTTGGACACACAAAATTTCTGACACTATCGATCTACTAACTGAATCAATAGTGCGCCATTAACAAATTTTTAGAGGCATCTCCATTTTGAATCCCCAGTTACTTGTCCTCGCTTCCACTTCCCTTTATCGCAGTGAGTTGCTCAAAAGGCTACAGCTTCCGTTTGAAACCGCCGCGCCTTATGTCGATGAAACGCCTTTGCCCAATGAATCTGCGCGCGCCACTTCGATACGTTTGGCGGAGGCCAAAGCACGGGCTGTTGCGGCGTATTATCCCGACGCGTTGATTATTGGCTCAGATCAAGTTGCTCTGCTGGATGGTCAACAACTCGGCAAGCCGCTAACGCACGGCAACGCAGTCAAGCAACTACAAATGATGCGCGGCAATACTACTTGCTTCTACACAGCGTTGACATTGTTAAACAGCCAGACGGGCAATATGCAAACCGAAGTAGCTGAAAACTTTGTTACGCTACATAATCTCAGCGATACTGAAATTAAAAGCTATTTACTCAAAGAACAACCTTATCACTGCGCGGGCAGCGCTAAATCAGAAGGCTTAGGCATCGCGCTAATGAGCAAAATGACAGGCGACGACCCGAACGCATTGATTGGGCTGCCACTGATTTTATTGATCGGCATGTTACGCCGCGAACACGTGAAATTATTCTAGCCATGACATTTGGAACGCTCTACCTCATCCCCTGCACATTAGGCGACACGCCTGCGGAGCAAGTGTTGCCGCAGCACACCATCAACATCGCGCGGCAACTCAGTCATTTTGTGGTGGAACAACCCAAGACTGCACGGCAATTTCTTTCAGCATTAAAGCCATTACAGCCAATTCAATCGCTGCACATGGCAAGCCTGAACGAACACACCACACCAAACGAGTTAACCGAGCTACTCGCCCCGCTACTGGCAGGCCATGATGTCGGAATTATTTCCGAAGCTGGCTGCCCCGGCATCGCCGACCCCGGCGCGGAACTGGTTAACTTGGCGCAAAAAAAAGGCATCCGCGTCATACCACTAGTCGGCCCCTCCTCCATTTTATTGGCACTCATGGCATCTGGACTAAACGGGCAATGTTTTGCCTTTCACGGTTACCTTCCTATCGAAGAAGTTGAAAGGAAAAAATCTATTGCTGCACTTGAGAGTGAATCATCAAAACGCAACCAAACTCAACTATTCATTGAAACGCCTTACCGCAATGAAAAATTATTCAATGCACTGCTCGCTAATTGCCACCCGCAAACGCGACTATGTGTCGCTACTGACATTACATTACTCAGTGAGGAAATCGTGACGCGTTCAATTGCTCAGTGGAAAAAACAGCCTGCGCCACAGTTGAATAAACGTCCGAGCTTATTTTTGCTACTTGGAACTAACAAGCCTTAATCCTTGCCTGCAAGATACTTAGTCAATATTTATTTCAAAACCCGTCCAATATGACAGTAGTCCGAAACGACCTGTGCCCCTGCGGCAGCGGTAAAAAATATAAACATTGTTGTGAACTCAAGCCAGCGACTCGTCCGGCTATGCCCCGCTTGGCCAGCCCCACGGCCGCCGACTTCGATCCCCTGCTGGTCCTGTTCAATACCGGTCGTTATGCTGATTTAGAGACCCAAGTGCATCGTTTGTTATTGACCTATCCCGATACACCCTTTGCCTGGCAGTTATTGGGCGGGGCATTGCAGATGCAAGGCAAGGATGCCCTGGCTGCCTTTCAAAAAGTAACGGAATTATCGCCCGATGATGCCGGGGCGCATTTTAATTTGGGGGTGGCGTTCAAAACGGCGGGGCAGTTGGCGCACGCCGCCGCCAGTTATCGCCGCGCGTTGGCACTGAGGTCCGATTATGTCGAGGCCCTGGGCAACTTGGGTAATGTCCTGCAAGACCTCGGGCAGTTCGATGAGGCGGTGCAGTGCTATCGGCGTGTGTTGCTGGCCCAGCCCGCGGCAGCCGATACTCATTACAGTTTGGGCAATGCGCTCAGGGGGCTCAAGCAGCTTGAACAGGCTGCCCAGAGTTACCGGCAGGCGGTCACTTTTAAACCGGATTTCGCTGAAGCATTGAGTAATTTG
>JABFRF010000078.1 GCA_013141315.1 Gallionella sp.
GGCTATCGCGATGCAGCAACGAACGTGGATGCAAGGCTTATGGGATGCCTCAAAATCCTTCGATATTCCAGCCAAATTTACGCCGATTTATTCTACACAAATTCAGGTCTAATGGAAAATCTCGGTTTAATCCCACCTGAAGTCCTTGACTGGCGAGTTCGCTTTGGATTTTCTTCGGCCCATAAATACCACGACCCCGTTCATGCGCGGACTTGATAGCTGTGACTAAACGTAAATCTTCCAGCTTTCGGGGGGCGGTGACTTTGCCTGTGCTCCATGCTTGATAGCCGCTTTTAGCAACGTCAAGTAAATCGCAAAGCCTAGCCACAGGGTGTTGGTGACGGAGTGTATCGATCATGGCGTATCTCACTTCGCGACCCTCGCTGCGCTCTCCCTCGCGAAGAACGCGTTCGACGTATACGTCTCACCTATTTTTAAGATGTCGCGCTCCATCTTGGCTATCGCGAGTTCACGTTCAAGCTCGCGTATACGGCGTTGCTCTGCTGATAGCTTGTCTGCACCCAGACTGGATTTGAGTTCGCCTTTTGCCTGTAAATCCATCCAGGTCTTGAGTGACTTGGTCGTTACATCTAATCGCTTGCTGGCTTCAGATAATTTCAATCCTTGCTCGGTGACAAGCTTGATCGCTTCGCGTTTAAACTCTTCGGTAAATGTCCTGCGTGGTATTCGTTTCATGGTTACTCCGTTCAAGTTGATAAATTAGCATCAGCTTGCCCGTCCACAAAATCAGGCCTCACTCAAGTTATGCATGGCAGCTGTTAGCGACAGTGTAAGTATTTCTTCATTTTTTCTGTTCGTTGCTATTATCGGGTTTTGGGAAAACAAAATACCTGAACACAAGAAAAAGAAAGCCGGCGATAATAAAAATCGTTATACCTTGCACCAATTGATGAGCATATCCAAGTTGATCGACGCAGACAAAAAGAATCAGCCAGTTCAGCAAGTAACCAGATAGGTGTGCAATTGTATATCGTGCGATGGCTTTGGTGGCATTGCCAGTGTGGTCGAAAGACCATTTTCTGTGACCAATAAATCCGATTGAGGCGCCAATCACGTAGAGCAAGGTCATGGTTTTTTTTGGTTCAACGCCCAGATAAGTTATTAGAAGGTAAAGCCCATACATGGAGAGATTGGTTGCCGCACCGACCAAACTATAGCGAATTAGTTGTCGCATGGGAGTAGAAAGCTGTTGCACATCATGCAGTTATTCGATGGTAAATGTCTTGCGGATGGCTAAAGTAAAAACCTAGCGAAGCGTAAAGATTAAGCACTGCTAAATTGCTGGCGGAAATTGAGCTTTTTACTTCGTCATGCCCGATCGCCAGCAAATCTGCACATACCCCACCCCACCAGTATTTCGATAATCCTTTGCCGCGCTGCGCTTCTGAAACTGCATGTAACACGAGGTTATTGCCGCTATGCCCAATAAAGCCAGCTAGAACACCTTGCCAGTAAAGACCATATACCTGCCGTGCTTCGAGTAGTTGGCTTAGCCAATTGTTGTAACGCAAATCGGAAGCCGATTTTGGCAAATTAAAATCACGATGAAAGCGTCCGTGAGAGAACGCGCCTTGGCAAATCTTCAATGCCTGAGCGGTATCAATCTCTTTGGAAATGCTTGCATCTGAATGCTGTACCACGCGTAATCTGTTTTTATTGCAGTGCGGCTCAATTAGCGTGTCGCAATAATAGAAACCGTAGCTATCTAATAAATCCTTGTCTGCAAGTGGGTCAACTTTAATCGTGTGATGACCGATTGTTTGCGAGGCTTGTTGTAGCGCGGATTCTGAGTGTTCGGTGAGTTCCCATGTTGGCATAGCAAACGCAGCGGTGTCCCAAGGGGTGGGTTTAAGCAACGGGGTGGTCATCAAAGGTAGTTCTTCTGACAATATATAAAGGGCGTTTTTTACTTTCATCGAAAGTTTTACCTAGATAAATGCCGACTATACCCAGCATTGCGATAATGATGCCGCCAATAAAATATAACGACACAATCAGGCTATTCCACCCAGGAATCGGTGAGCCATACAGCCATGCGCGCAATAATATATAAATGCCATAGCTGAAAGACAGAGCGGCCATAACAAAACCAAAGCGAACACCGATGCGTAGCGGTTTGTCAGAGTTGGCGATGATGGTTTCGGTCGCTAGCTTCCACAGTTTTGCAAACGTGTATGTGGAATTACCTTCAAAGCGTTCGGCATGCTCTACTTCTATGCTGGCAGTAGGGAAACCAAGCCACTGAACTAATCCTCCGAAAAAACGTAATTGTTCTCCCATGAGGCGGAAGTTGTTCACGACTTTGCGTGAAATGATGCGGAAATTCCCACTTGCACCGTCATATTCGATGTCTGCCAAATAACTAAATATTTTGTAGAATAGCGACGAGGTAATGCGCTTTAACCAAGGGTCTTGTCGCTCACCGCGACGCGCTAAGACGATGTCATAACCTTCTTGTGCTTTTGCGTACAAACGAAGAATTTCTTCAGGGCGATCTTGCAAGTCGCAGTCCATCACCACCACCCAATCGCCTTTGCAATAATCCATGCCAGCAGTGATGCCGCAGTGCTGGCCAAAGTTTCGACTGAACTGAATGCCGCGTACACGCTGATCAGCTGCTACCAATCGCTCGATAACTTGCCAAGAATTATCTCCCCCGCAATCTTCAACCAATACAATTTCAAAGTTGGGCGAAATGCTTTCCAGTGCGACTTTCAGGCGCGCATACAATTCGTCAAGGCAATGCTCCGCCTTGTAAACGGGGATGACAACCGAGATTTTAGGGTTTACGTTGCTCATTAAAATAAGATGAGTGATGTGGTTTAATCTCTTTGGGTTGAATTCCCCGCTGCTTGCTGCGAAAGATGGCGATTAGCCATCAGCACTTTGCTTTGGGGTTTGATACCCCGTAGCTTGCTGCGGGGAGATTCATTTCTCAAAGCGGCTTTAGCTTTAACTGTTTAGCTTAATTTCTTTGTCCTATATCATAGCTGAATTGAGTTATTTCTGCGGATATTGCTGCAAAGCACGATAGATTTTTAGGGGATGTTATGGATTTGAAAGAAACTCAACTCACGACAGAATTATCTTACGCTGGCGATTTTATCCAAGTGCACAAAGATAGTGTTCGCCTGCCGGATGGCTCTATATCAAACCGGGAATATATCAAGCACCCCGGCGCAGTAGCGATACTTGCGTTGCTGGACAATGGCAACTTGGTTATGGAACGACAATATCGCTATGCACCTCGGCAAGAATTCATTGAGCTGCCTGCGGGGAAAATCGACCACGGCGAAGACACGTTGTTGACCGCACAGCGCGAGTTGTTGGAAGAGACCGGTTATGTGGCATGCGAGTGGATTCATCTTGCTACCGCCTGGCCGTGCATTGGTTATGCCGACGAACGCATGGAATATTATTTAGCGCGTGGTCTGACTTATCAGGGAAGCCAGCTGGATGAGGGCGAATTTTTGGAAGTGTTTGAATTGTCTTTGACAGAAGCCATTGATTGGATACGGTTGGGCAAAATCAATGAAAGCAAAACCATCGTCGGGTTGTTCTGGCTGGAAAAATATCTCAAGGATTGGCAGACGTAGCACCGCGCACCGCGATGGTGCTTGATGGCGTGGCATCGTCGAAACCATGCACCACAATGGGCATTTTCCCCGAGTCGCCCAATGGTGAAAATCAAAAAATTGATATATATGAATAGCTTATAAAAGTGGAATGTATCTTGCTTGCAGTTACCGCTTTGCACCAAAGGAGAAAAATATGGAAAGTTTGAAAGTAAGTAATGACGCGCTGTTTATTTTGCTCGGCGCGATTATGGTGTTGGCAATGCACGCGGGGTTTGCATTTTTAGAACTCGGCACGGTACGGAAAAAAAATCAAGTGAATGCACTGGTTAAAATTTTGGTGGATTTTTCAGTTTCCACCATAGCTTATTTTTTTATCGGCTACTCGATAGCTTACGGCACGAATTTTTTCACGGGCGCAGAGCAGTTGGCGCAAAAAAGTGGTTATGAGCTCGTTAAATTTTTCTTCCTGCTGACTTTTGCCGCAGCGATTCCGGCCATCGTTTCTGGCGGTATTGCAGAGCGTGCAAAGTTTAATCCGCAACTCGCCGCGACATTCATGTTGGTTGGTTTTGTTTACCCCCTCTTTGAAGGCATCGCGTGGAATCATCACTACGGCGTGCAAGCATGGCTGAATGATAACTTTGGTGCTGAGTTCCATGACTTCGCCGGTTCAGTGGTGGTGCATGCCGTGGGGGGGTGGATCGGTTTGGCAGCAGTATTATTGCTCGGTGCAAGAACGGGTCGTTACAACAAAGAAGGGCGTATCTCAGCCCATCCGCCTTCCAGCATTCCTTTTTTAGCACTCGGTGCATGGATACTCACCGTGGGCTGGTTCGGTTTTAACGTGATGTCCGCGCAAACCATAGACCACATCAGCGGATTGGTGGCGGTTAATTCACTGATGGCGATGGTAGGCGGCACCTTGGCAGCTTTATGGGCGGGAAAAAATGACCCAGGCTTCGTGCATAACGGACCATTGGCAGGATTGGTTGCAGTATGTGCAGGCTCCGATCTAATGCACCCGATAGGTGCGCTGGTGGTAGGCGGCGTAGCTGGTGGTATGTTCGTATTGATGTTCACGCTCACGCAAAATCGCTGGAAGATCGATGACGTGCTAGGCGTGTGGCCACTGCATGGTTTATGCGGAGCCTGGGGTGGTATCGCCGCAGGGATTTTTGGTTTGAAAGCGTTGGGTGGAGTAGGTGGCGTAAGCCTAATGTCGCAACTAATCGGTACATTGATGGGCATCGCCATCGCATTGATTGGCGGCTTTATCGTGTATGGTGCAGTGAAGCGATTCGTCGGGATTCGCCTAGATGCGGAAGAGGAATTTAACGGAGCAGATTTAACTATTCACAAGATTTCTGCCACCGCAGAGCGTGAGTCTGGCTGGTAACGATATTGTTCAATGTGTGTGAGTGAGGCAGGCTTTGTGCTTGGTAAGCTGATACCATGCTGACAAAAATAAACACGCTGGAACGGGTTGACAAACAGGTTGCGCAAGGTAGCTGAAAGTGAATCGATTAAGAGCTGAAAATGCACGTGTCAAAATGGAGCGCGATACCCTAAATAAACTCACGGCGTATTTTGCCTAAATAATCGGAGTCGATACGAATGCAGCTTGGCAAAATCTCATTGCTAACTATTAGCAGCTACCTAATATTTCTCGCTTTGGCTATATTGGGTTGGCACAAGCTTAAATACGGGTTCAACTTTGAGGATGAAGGGATGTATATGGTTGATGGCTGGAGATTAACGATCGGCGACCGGCTTTTCCCAGATAACGCAATAAGTGCCACATCCCTTTATGTGATTTTTAATGCTTTAATTTTTAAACTTTTTCCTGAAATTTCATTACTCGAATTTAGGCAATTCCAATATGTATTAGCTATATTTGCAATTATTATATTTGGATTGGCAATCTACCGTTGCCTTCGAAAATCGTGGCCAATTACTTTAACCTTGGCCACTTTTACATTCACTGGTTTGGATACATCAGGAAGTAATTCCAACTTATCTTACTATACCTACCCACATCTATTTCTGACTTTACACATTACATTCTTAATTTTCGCTCTGACAAGTCAGAAAGGTAAAACTCGGTTTTTTTCCCTCATTGCATCTGGATTTTCATTGTGGGCGATTGGATTTAGCTTGCTGCCACTTTCGATAGTCGTGATCTCACCAATACTGCTCTGGTTTTGTACCAATTATTTTGATCTCAAGGAGTGGAAATTTTCCTTCATGGAGTTGCTACTCATCCTATCGCCCAGTGTGATTTTGTGGGGAGGATTTATTGCTATATACAACACAGAATTCTTTAATGCAATTTTTGATATCTATAGTTACGCGAAAGAAAGTGAACAGGGTAGTAGTTGGGTTAACTATGTTTCGCTGGAATATATTGGCGTAATTGCTGTTTTTTGTACACTCCCAATACTATTGAATAAACTGCACGGCTGGGGTAGATATGCTCTTGTGATTGTCGCGTCAAGCGCGATGTTCATAATTGTAGATTCAAATATCGCTAATCTAATTCAGCCTTACTGGTACGGTTGGTTTTCCAGCCAAATGTGGTTTTGTTCTGTATTAATCTTATTTATGTTTTTCTCCTTGGCGTACCTTGTAAGGAAAAGCAAGAAAAAGTCATTAACCTCTGCAGATGGACTAATTCTAATATTGCTCATTCCATCAGTTTTAATTGCACTGCTTTTCAGTCACTACTCATCCTTGGGGATAATCGCAACAATGTATGTTGCGATACCAGTATGCATGGCATTGACATTGTTTTTGATTCAACAGATTGAAAGACTGTATTCGGTTAATCAGAATATTGTTGCGGTAACGATATTAGCGATTACTTTCCCTTTTTATTACCACATTGTGTGGCAAGACTGGAGATTTACTTTCTCCGATTTGCCACCGGAAATGCTTCAAAGTCGTATCTCAAGTGGATTTGCTGAAGGAATTCAAACCAATAGCAACTTTTCTTCCATAATCCAATGGATGGAAATGACTTCAAGTCTGTACTCAAAGACGGGGGAGTTTTCGATTGTCATGGATCAAAGCCCAATGGTTTATATGCTTATCAGTCGACGTCCATCTCTCAATCACTCTTGGACAGGATGGGGAAGATCATTATCACTTCGTAAAGTCGCTCTAGAAGGGATGCTTAAAGAGAATAGGCAGCCAAAAATCGCTTATCGGTTTGTGCGCCTTCCATGGTATTGGCCTATTTCATTAAAGGATGGTACATATAGTTTTGTTGAAAACTATATATTTCCGCCTAATGACCCTATCTCGGAATATGTTACTAACAAGATGCAACTCATTGATACATTCTATATAAAAGAGCGACCATGGGTTGAGTTTTACGTTCAGAAGTAGTCGCTGAATTTAAAATGCCATTTTGGAATTGATTGTCGATTTCGATTAAACATTCCGACGTACGGTTGATGAATACTTGGTTTTGTTTAGCATTTTTTGCGTAGCTAAATATAATGTTACGACACCGTATTCACAGCCGCCCAGTTATCCAGTAAAGTGTCAACCCGTTCCTAACTAATAAGAGCAATAACATGAGCGATAAAGGACAGCAGTTGCAGGACCCGTTTTTGAATACGTTGCGCAAAGAGCATGTTCAGGTGGCAATTTATTTGGTGAACGGCATTAAGCTACAAGGCCAAATCGAGTCATTTGACCAATATGTGGTGCTACTCAAAAACACCGTTACACAGATGGTTTATAAGCATGCGATTTCGACCATTGTGCCGGCGCGTGCGGTGACAATGCCTAGCGACTCAGCAGAATAATGCAGCCGTCTGCGGACGCGAATGCCGCAATTTTAGTTAGCATTGATTTCGGCAAAAACGATCATCAGGAGAGTTTGCAGGAGTTGCGTTTGCTGGCTGAAACGGCGGGTGTGCGAGTATTGGCAATTGTTGAAACCAAACGCCAACGTCCAGATGCAGCGTTGTTTGCAGGTAGCGGTAAGATTCAGGAAATCGCTGCGATTGTCGAGCAACTGGAAGCACCTCTTGTCATCTTTAATCACGATTTATCTCCTGCGCAAATGCGCAATCTCACAGCGAAGTTGAACACTCGCGTCATTGACCGCACTATGCTAATTTTGGATATTTTTGCGCAACGTGCGCAAAGCCACGAGGGCAAGGTTCAGGTGGAATTGGCACAGCTCAAGTATCTATCCACCCGATTGATCGGGCAGGGCGTGGATATGGGGCAGCAAAAATTTGCGGTGGGTGCACGTGGGCCAGGTGAAACGCAGTTAGAGTTGGATAGGCGCAAGTTGGATAGGCGCGTGCATTTGCTGAAAGAACGGCTAGAAAAGTTCAAGCATCAACGCAAAGTGATGCGTCGCTCGCGCAATCGTTCCGATGTGTTGTCGGTATCCATTGTGGGTTACACCAATGCCGGTAAATCTACGCTGTTTAACAAGCTCACCAAGGCCAATGTTTATGTAGCCGATCAATTATTCGCCACGCTGGATACCACGTCGCGTCGCATGTTCAGTGAAGGGGTGGGTGAAATTGTGGTGTCGGACACGGTTGGATTCATTCGCCATTTGCCGCATGGCTTAGTGGCAGCTTTCCGCAGTACCTTGGAAGAAACCATGCAAGCAGATTTGCTGCTGCATGTGGTGGATGCCAATAATCCTATTCGAGATGACCAAATCGCCGAGGTAAATAAAGTATTGGCAGAGATAGGCGCGGCTGATATTCCGCAAGTGTTGGTGTTCAATAAAATTGATTTGCAGGATGAGCCGCCCAGCGTGCAACGTGATGACTATGGTAGAATCGCCCGCGTTTTTCTGAGCGCCAAAAGTGGTGCAGGATTGGAAGGCTTGCAGCTGACCTTGGCGGAAGCCAAAGCGGCGCGTCAAGAACATATTGAGCAGTTACAAAGTGAGGAATAAGAAATGGGATTGAATGATCCGCAATGGGGTAAAGGTAATAATGGCGGCCCGCCTGATTTAGAAGAGTTGTTGCGTAAGATTAACCAAAAAGTGACCGCACTGTTTGGCGGTAAAGGCACGGGTGGCACTACGCCTAGCGGCACACCGATGAAGAACTTCGGTGGTGGCTTGGGATTGATTGCGGGCATCATTGCTTTGATTTGGGTTGGCAGTGGTTTTTACATCGTGGATGCAAGTCAGCGCGGCGTGGTATTGCGCTTTGGTAAGCAAGTTGAAACTACCGAGGCGGGACCGCGTTGGCATTTGCCGTTCCCAGTTGAAACGGTTGAAATCGTTAACTTGAGCCAAGTCCGCACGGTGGAAGTGGGCTATCGAGACAATGTCAAAAATAAGGTGATTAAAGAAGCGTTGATGTTGACCGATGATGAAAACATTATCGATATTCAATTTGCGGTGCAGTATTTCTTGAGCGATCCCGGTGCGTATTTGTTCAATAACCGTATGCCCGATGAGAACGTGCGTCAGGCTGCGGAAACCGCGATTCGTGAAGTGGTTGGAAAAAACAAAATGGATTATGTGTTGTATGAAGGACGTGAACAAGTTGCAGCTGCTGCGACTAAGCTCATTCAAGAAATATTGGATCGTTACAAGTCTGGCATTTTGATTAGCAAATTGACCATGCAAAATGCGCAACCGCCTGAGCAAGTTCAAGCTGCGTTTGATGATGCGGTGAAAGCAGGTCAAGATCGCGAACGGCAAAAGAACGAGGGGCAATCTTATGCCAACGACGTAGTGCCTCGTGCTAGCGGTGCGGCGGCGCGCTTGATACAAGAGTCACAAGGTTATAAGCAAAGCGTGATTGCCAATGCGGAAGGTGATGCGAGCCGCTTCAAGCAGATTTTGGTGGAGTATGAAAAAGCACCTGCCGTGACGCGTGAACGTATGTATTTGGACATGATGCAGCAAGTGATGGGCAATATCAGCAAGGTCATGGTCGATCAAAAAAATGGCAATAGCTTGCTGTATTTGCCATTGGATAAATTGGTGGAAAGCACGCGTGCTGGGGCTGCGCCAGCAGATACTGTTGTTACAACTGCACCTACTGCGCCAGTCACATCACAATCCAGCGACAATAACGCTGCGCAAAGAGCGCGAGATTCGTTGCTCAGTCGCGATAGGGAGGCACGTTAATGAACAAGAATATAACCAACGCCTTGATCGGTGCGGTAGCGGTGCTGATTTTGCTCAGCATGAGCGTATTTGTCGTTGATCAACGTCAGAACGCGATTGTATTTCAGCTGGGTGAAGTGGTCAGTGTAAAAACTCAGCCGGGGCTGAATTTCAAAGTGCCTTTGATGCAGAACGTGCGCTTTTTTGATTCGCGCATTCTCACCCTGGATACAGGTGAGCCTGAGCGTTTCATAACGGCAGAGAAGAAAAACGTGATGGTGGATTCATTCGTGAAATGGAAGATCATCGATGTGAAGCAGTATTACATCAGCGTTGGTGGTGATGAAGTGCGCGCCAAAACGCGTTTGATGCAGACGGTCAATTCCAGTATGCGTGAAGAGTTCGGTAAGCGCACTATCCATGAAGTTGTATCGGGAGAGCGCGAAAAAATTATGGATGTGCTGCGTGAAAAAACCGATGCGGATGCGCGCAAGATTGGTGTGCAGGTGTTGGATGTGCGTTTGAAACGCGTTGATTTTCCGATGGAGATTAGTGAGTCGGTGTATCGCCGTATGGATGCGGAGCGTAAGCGCGTCGCAAATGAGTTACGTGCTTCTGGTGCTGCTGAAGGTGAGAAAATCAAAGCGGATGCGGACAAGCAGCGTGAAGTGATTTTGGCTGAAGCCTACCGAGAAGCTCAAAAAACAAAAGGTGAAGGCGATGCGAAAGCGTCCGCAACCTATGCCACTGCATTTGGCAAAAACACGGAATTTTATTCCTTCTATCGCAGCTTGGAAGCCTACAAGCAAAGCTTTAAAAACAAGAGCGACGTGATGGTGCTTGATCCGAGTTCGGCTTTCTTCAAGTACCTCAAAACCCCAAATAAAACGGGTAAGTAGGTGTTGCATTATTGGTTGCTCGGCTTGGCAATGATGCTGGTAATAGAAGGATTATTGCCGTTTGTCTTTCCAGAGTTGTGGCGCGAAACCTTTCGCAAGTTGGTGACGTTGGGCGATGGGCAGTTAAGGTTTATTGGTATTACCGCGATGTTGGCGGGTTTGTTGATTTTGTATTGGATTAAGTAAATGAACAATTGGCTATTGCCTGAATACATTCAGGACATGCTGCCCGAAGAGGCCTGGCGTGTGGAAGCAATGCGTGCGCAGATTCTCGATTTGATGCGTAAGTCTGGCTATCAATTGGTTGCGCCACCACTGTTGGAATATGCTGAATCATTGTTGCTGGATGGCAGTGACGATATGGATTTGCGCACCTTCAAATTGGTTGATCAACTCAGTGGTCGTACCTTGGCATTGCGTGCCGACATCACCCCACAAGTGGCGCGCATCGATGCACATTTGCTGAACCGCCAAGGTATAGCGCGTCTGTGTTATGCCGGTAGCGTACTGCATACTCAGCCTGTCGGGCTGACACGCACGCGTGAGTTATTGCAAATTGGTGCGGAGTTGTACGGACATGCAGGCATAGAAAGTGATGTGGAAATTCAGCAACTGATGCTGCAATCACTGGCTATGATCGGTGTACAAAACGTGCATTTAGATTTGGGTCACGTTGCAGTATTCCGCGCACTAGTCAGCTACGCCCAGCTAGAAAAAAACCTCGAAGGTGAATTGTTTAGCGCGCTACAAAGTAAAGACAGCGCAGTTCTACAGTCACTCACCGCATCGTTGGATGCAACTACACGCAACGCATTGCTAGCCATGCCTAGCCTGTATGGTGACTGTGCCGAGGTGTTAGCGCGTGCGCGTAAAGTGCTGCCCGATTACGCCGAGATACGCACCGCGTTGGATGATTTACAAGCAGCCACTCAGCAAATTAAATCGCTAGTTGCCAGCGTGAGCATAGACCTTGCGGATTTACGTGGTTATCACTATCACACCGGTATGGTGTTCGCTGCGTATCATGCAGGTAGCCATGATGCGATTGCTTTAGGTGGTCGTTACGATGATCTTGGTAAGAGCTTCGGACGCGCTCGTGCCGCAACGGGATTCAGCATGGACTTGCGCCAATTGTATCAATTGCTGCCAGCGCAAACCACGCAGAAAGGTGTGCTTGCACCGCATAGCGATGATGCCGCATTGCGCAGTGCGATAGCTAAATTGCACGCATCAGGCGAGGTGGTGATTGTAGATTTATTAGGTGACGCAATGCATCGTACTGAGTTGCAATGTGATCGTGAGTTAGTGTTGCGTGACGGTGCTTGGCAAGTCGTCGCGTTTTAATTTCAATTTTGAAAGTATCGTAATGGCAAAAAATGTAGTGGTAATCGGCACACAATGGGGCGATGAAGGTAAGGGCAAAATTGTTGATTGGCTAACCGACCATGCGCAAGGCGTGGTGCGCTTCCAGGGCGGTCACAACGCAGGTCATACCTTGGTGATTAACGGTAAAAAAACCGTGCTACATCTGATTCCATCCGGTATTTTGCGTGATCATGTGATGTGCTACATCGGTAACGGTGTTGTGCTGTCGCCACAAGCGTTGCTCAAGGAAATGGATGAGCTGCAACTCGCTGGTATTGATATTTATAACCGCCTGAAAGTCTCTGAAGCTTGCCCTTTGATTTTGCCATATCACGAGGCGATTGATAAAGCGCGTGAACTGGCGAAGGGTGATGCAAAAATTGGCACGACTGGACGCGGCATCGGTCCGGCTTACGAAGACAAAGTGGCGCGTCGTGCGATACGACTGCAAGATATTTTTTACCGCGAACGTTTTGCAGCCAAGCTGGGCGAAGTGTTGGATTATCATAACTTCGTATTAAAAAATTACTTTCATACTGACACCGTCGATTTTCAAAAAACGTTGGACGATACCTTGGCATTGGCTGAACGTATCAAGCCATTAGTGATGGATGTGCCGCGCGCTTTGTATGAAGCGAATCAAGCAGGCAAAGGCTTGTTGTTCGAAGGAGCACAAGGCGCATTGTTGGACATCGATCACGGCACATACCCATTCGTCACATCCAGCAACTGTATATCTGGTGCTGCTTGCGCAGGCGCGGGTGTCGGTCCGCAGATGTTGCATTACGTATTGGGCATCACCAAGGCTTACACCACTCGCGTTGGTTCAGGCCCATTTCCAACTGAACTTTACGATGCCGTGGATAAACGTGATCCGATTGGTGAAGGTTTGGCTAAGCGTGGTCACGAATTTGGTTCCACTACGGGACGTGCGCGTCGCTGTGGCTGGTTCGATGCAGCTGCACTTAAACGCTCCATCCAAATTAACGGCGTATCAGGTTTGTGCGTCACTAAGCTTGATGTCATGGACGGCATGGAAGTGGTGCGTATAGGCGTGGGCTATCGCATCAATGGTGGCGTAAGCGACATCTTGCCAGTTGGTGCGGATGCGTTGTCAGATTGCCAAGTTGTGTATGAAGAAATGCCGGGTTGGAGTGAAAGTACGCTAGGTGTCCAACACTATGACAAACTACCACAAGCAGCGCGCAATTATTTAGAGCGCATCGCAAAGGTGTGCGGAGTTCCAGTGGATATGATTTCGACTGGGCCAGATCGAGATGAGACTATTGTGCTGCGGCATCCGTTTGAGTAAATCGTGATAATTTTCCCGCAATTTACTTCTGGGATGCCAGTGAACGATAAAGAAAGAAGACTAGGTCACGTAAGTGCGACCACAGCATCCGCAACATCGGATGCTTTTCGAGTCCTAGCGCAAAGCACACAGCTGCTTTGCTTGTTCTGGGTACAAAAAAGCTCGCTTGCGCGAGCTGTTTTATTTGGTGCCCAGAAGAGGACTCGAACCTCCACACCTTGCGGCACACGGACCTGAACCGTGCGCGTCTACCAATTCCGCCATCTGGGCTTTGATTCGATGAAGGCGCGCAATTTAATAGTTAAAGGATTTATTGTCAATGAAAAATAAAAATAACATACGTTTACAAGACCCATTTTTGGAGCGCGAACGTGAACAGTACGAAAGCCCTTTGCCGAGCCGCGAGTTCATCTTGCAAATACTTACCGAGCAAGGTGCGCCGATGGCTGATGAAGAAATGTTGGCGATGTTGCACATCGAGCCAGAGGAGGAAGATTTATTCTCACGTCGGCTGCGAGCGATGGAGCGTGATGGACAAATTATGCGTAATCGCAAACGTGCGATTTGCGTGGCAGACAAGCTCGATTTAGTTAAAGGAAAAGTGCAGGGACATCCTGATGGCTTTGGATTTTTAATCCCAGAAGATGGTCGCGCTGATATGTTCCTCAGTGAAAAAGAAATGCACCAAGTGCTGCATGGTGATGTGGTGATGGTTCGCCAAAGTGGCGTGGATAGACGCGGTCGGCCTGAGGCAAAAATTATCGAAGTGTTGGAGCGTGGCAATAATCGCGTGGTTGGTCGATTATATGAAGAGCATGGCATCCAATTTGTTGTAGCGGAAAATCGTCGTATTACTCAAGACATTTTGGTGGCAGCTGGCGAAGCGGGTAAAGCAAAAGTCGGTCAAGTAGTGATACTGGAAATCATGCAGCATCCCAACAAACACGCGCAGCCTATTGGGCGGATCGTGGAGGTGTTAGGTAATTATGCCGATCCAGGGATGGAGATTGAAATTGCCCTGCGCAAGCATGATTTACCGTATGAGTTTCCGAATGATGTTGAGCGTCAAGCCAAAGCAATTTCTCCTACCGTGGCGGCTGGAGATTGGGCGGGTCGTGAGGATATTCGCAACTTACCGCTGGTCACGATCGATGGTGAGACTGCGCGTGATTTCGATGATGCTGTGTATTGCGAACCAGAAAGAGACGGCTATCGTTTAGTGGTTGCCATCGCGGATGTTAGTCATTACGTGCAGACGGGCGATGCTTTAGATAGAGAGGCGATACTGCGCGGTAACTCGGTGTATTTTCCGCGTCGCGTGATTCCGATGTTGCCTGAAGAGTTATCAAATGGCTTGTGTTCGTTGAATCCTAAAGTGGATCGCTTGTGTATGGTGTGCGACATGCATGTGAGTAGTAGCGGCGAGATCGGCAAGTATCGTTTTTATCCCTCGGTGATGTTTTCGCAAGCACGGCTGACTTACACACAAGTGGCTGAAATGCTCGCTGAGCCGGATGGTGAGTTGGCAAAAAGCAACGCCAAAATCTTGCCGCATCTGCAAAATCTTTACACTTTATTTAAAACTTTATTGAAGGCGCGCGCCAAGCGCGGTGCGATTGATTTTGAGACGATTGAAACACAAATGATCTTCACCGATCAAGGCAAGATCGAGCGCATTATTCCGGTGGTGCGTAACGATGCACATAAACTGATTGAAGAATGCATGTTGGCCGCCAACGTATGCGCCGCGAATTTTCTCCATGAACATGAACATACCGTTTTGTATCGTATTCACCAAGGGCCAACGCCTGAGAAGTTGGATGCGTTGCGCGAATTTATGAAAGAATTTGGTTTGCAATTGACGGGTGAAGATGACCCGCAAGCGGCCGATTATTCCAAGCTGCTCAAGCGCATCAAAGGTCGTCCAGACGCTGGGTTGTTGCAAACCGTGATGCTACGTTCATTGCGTCAAGCCAAATATGAACCGGAGAACATTGGTCATTTTGGCTTGGGCTACGATGCATATACTCACTTCACTTCGCCGATACGCCGCTACCCAGATTTGTTGGTGCATCGTGCTATCAAAGCTGTGCTGCAAGGCAAGAAATACACGCCTGCGCAGAAGTGGGCGGAGCTGGGCATTCATTGCTCGATGACTGAACGGCGTGCCGATGATGCCACGCGAGATGTAGAAGCGTGGCTGAAGTGCTTCTACATACGCGACCATTTGGGCAGTGTATTTACTGGGACAGTATCGTCAGTTACCAGCTTCGGTATGTTCGTGTCATTGGATGATTTGTATGTGGAAGGCTTGGTGCATATTTCCGAACTGGGTAAAGATTATTTCCAGTTTGATGCAGCCAAACATCAGTTGCTGGGTGAACGCACCGGACAAAAATACCGTCTAGGTGATCGCGTACAAGTGCGCGTGGTGAAGGTGGATATGGAAAGCACCAAGATTGATTTTGTTCTGGATGAAGAGGGCGATGAGGTTGCCGCACAAGTAGCAGAAAAATCCACAGCAAAATCGCCAGCTAAAGTTGCCAAAAAAACTGAAAAACCAACGGTAAAGAAGACTATAAAAGCTAAGACCAAAGAAAAGAAACGTCATGGCTGATCTACGACTCATATACGGCTTTCACGCCGTCACTGCACGCATCCGCCAGAATCCAGATGGGGTGTTGGAAATTTATTTGCAAGCGCAACGTCAAGACCCGCGTATGCGTGACCTCATCAAACTTGCCGAAGCGAATGATGTGCGCATTATCCCTATCGAAGCGGCGCGTTTGGACGGTATGGCAGGTAACGCCCGTCATCAGGGTGTGGCAGCACGCGTTGATGCGGCGCAGCGCGTACAACATTTGTCCGATGTATTAGAAACGCTCAACGAACCGCCGTTGCTTTTGGTGTTAGATGGTGTGCAAGATCCGCATAATCTCGGTGCGTGTTTGCGTAGTGCCGATGCGTTTGGTGTGCATGCTGTGATTGCACCGAAAGACCGTGCGGTGGGCATCACTGCAACAGTAGAAAAAGTGGCGTGTGGCGCGGCGGAAACCGTTCCTTATATCACCGTCACCAACCTTGCGCGCACCTTGCGCGAACTACAGGAAAATAATATCTGGGTCGTCGGTGCAGCAGGTGAAGCCGAGAAAGATTTGAATAACTTCAAACACACCGGTGGCTTGGCTTGGGTATTGGGTGCGGAAGGCGAAGGGCTGCGCCGCTTGACACGTGAGACCTGTGATGAGTTGGTGCGCATCCCGATGCTGGGTAGCGTGGAAAGTTTGAATGTTTCGGTGAGCGCGGGCATCTGCTTGTTTGAAGCGAGGCGACAGCGCAGTGGTAGCTAATGTATAGAAGACATGATTTGAAATAGGATTTAATGGCAATATCGAGCCATGTTAAAGATCACATTCCAAATGAAAAAAAACTTAGCGTATAGCTGGGGTTTGATTTGTGCCTTAATCAACATATCCTGTTTTGCGGCAAGTTATCAGGTGGCAGGCCCGACTATACCGTACACTTGGGTTGATATCTCAATTACAGGCACTAATGTGACACCCGCATTAACCGACGACAGCGTTTCAGCTGCCATTCCGATCGGCTTTACGTTTAACTATGGGGGTCTGAATTACACTACCCTCGCCATTGGTAGTAATGGATGGTTATTTTTCGGCGCAACGTCAATAGTATTTACAAATACAACGGTTTCAACTGTACCCGTTTCCAATTTACTGCTGCCTTACTGGGATGATTTAAATCCTGCAGGTGTCGCCGGGAGAGTGAAATATCAGACATTGGGTGTCGCACCCAATCGACAATTTGTAGTTTCCTATTTGGCAGTTCCTACCTATCCGGCAGTGGGAGCCAATACATTTCAAGTGATACTCAATGAAAGCGGCTCAATTCTTTATAACTACCAAGCGACAAATGATCAAGGATTGAGTGCCACGATCGGCTATCAAGTCAGTACGACTGATTTTGTTCAGTATTCATTTAATGCTGCCACAGCCCTCAACCTTAGGACGTTGACTTGGTTACGTATTTCCCCTTCATTGATTAACCTGAAAACTGTTGCGGTAGTTTCTGATCCGGTTAACAACGCTAGCAACCCAAAATTTATTCCAGGGGCGATCGCTAGTTACGCGATCACAATAAATAATGCCAGTCAGGGGGTAGTGGATACTGGCACGGTGATTATTTCTGATCCCTTGCCAATTAACACCGAAATGCTGACAGGTGGATTAAGCGCGATAGCACCCTACGTATTCACTGATGGTGTCCCGGTAAGTGGTTTGACCTGTAATTTTGTATCACTGGCGAGCTTGGTCGATTGCATTGATTTTTCAAATAACAACGGTGCAACCTGGAGTTACGTGCCAATTATTAGTAGCGATTACGACCCGGCGGTTACCAATATCCGCTTCAAGCCTACAGGGGTGATGAGCGGCGATACTGCACCCGTCACCGCACCCTATCCCAACTTTACTGTTAACTTCAAGGTGCGGCTTCAATAACTCTGATCACTTGAGTAAGTGTTGCACATGCTCGCGCTCTTCAGTCAACTCCCGATAGCTTTCTTCCATGTGTTTGCGACCCAGTTCACTGATAGGAAGATTCTTTACAATGCTGTAGTGACCGTGTTTGCAGGTGACAGGGAATCCATACAGTACCCCCTCAGGTATGCCATAGCTACCATCCGATGGCACGCTCATGGTCCCCAATCATTGTGATGTGAGCTAAGCATCCAATCGTGCATGTGTGATACGGCTGAATTGGCCGCACTGGCCGCGCTGGATAATCCGCGCGCTTCAATCACCGCCGCGCCGCGCTTTTGCACGGTGGGTATGAATTCACGCTCCACCCAATCTTGATCGGGCAAGATGTCGCGCACCAAACGACCACGAATTTCTGCGTGATCCAAATCGGGATACTGTGTGCCTGAATGGTTGCCCCAGATAATCATTTTTTTGATGTCGCGTATCGGTTGGAATAGCTTGATGGCAACTTGCGCAATGGCTCGGTTGTGGTCGAGGCGCATCATCGCACTGAAGTTGCGCGGGTCGAGGTCGGGCGCGTTCTTCATGGCAATCAGTGCGTTGGTGTTGGCGGGGTTGCCCACCACCAGAACTTTGACGTGACGCGCTGCATATTCATTGAGTAATTTTCCTTGTGCGGAAAAAATCGCACCGTTGGCCTCGATCAAATCTTTGCGCTCCATACCAGGGCCGCGTGGGCGTGCGCCTATCAGCAGAGCGACTTCAGTATCTCTAAATGCGACTTTGGGATCATCCGTAATGATGATCTGTTGCAGCAGCGGAAAAGCACAATCTTCCAATTCCATCTTGACCCCAAGCAACATCTGTTGCGCTTGCGGCAAATCCAATAATTGCAAAATGATAGGCTGTTCGCGCCCCAGCATGTCGCCATTGGCAATGCGAAATAGCGTGGCGTAACCGATTTGCCCCGCTGCGCCTGTGATGGTGATGCGTATTGGTGCTTTCATACAGTCTCCTCCTTTGATTGAACGACACCCATATCATAATCACTTCGTCATTTTTTTGTCAGATAAAAGGTGTACGATTACACCTGTGTCAGAACTAATTGGTCGGATAATAAAGTGAATAAAAATCGTCCCAAGCACCTCGCACTGCACCTTATTAAATTACCACTGCCCGGCATTATTTCAATACTGCATCGTGTTGCTGGTTTGCTGTTATTCCTCGCCTTGCCGTTTTTGTTGTGGACACTGCAATATAGTCTGCGCTCGATAGAAACTTTTACTTTTTTGACCTGGATGTTTCACCACCCCGTTAGCAAAATGCTTTTCATTGGGGTGATGTGGGCATTTCTGCATCATTTTTGTGCGGGATTGCGTTATCTGGCGATTGATTTTCATTGGCTGCGTAGCCTTGCGCAAGCCCGCAGTAGCAGTAAAGTGGTGTTGCTGGTGAGCTTGTTGCTGACTATATTCTTCGGGGTGATGATATGGTAAATCGTGTCGTCGTTGGTGCGCATTACGGATTGCGCGATTGGCTGATTCAGCGTGTCACAGCAGTGGTGATGGCTTTCTACAGTGTGGCTTTAATGGGCTATCTGCTGTTGCAGCCCAGCCTCAATTATGATGTTTGGACAGCACTATTTTCCGGACTGTTGGTGCGTACTTTCACCCTATTATTTTTGTTGAGTGTGTTCTATCACGCATGGATAGGCGTGCGTGACATTGTGATGGATTACGTCAAGCCGCCAGGGGTGCGCTTGGTGATCCATGTGCTGGTGATTTTGGCGTTAGTGCTTTATACGATCTGGTCTGTGCAAATTTTGTGGGGAATGTAATGGCCGTAGCAAAACGAACTTTTGATGTGGTTGTAGTCGGTGCAGGCGGTGCAGGGATGCGCGCCGCATTGCAATTGGCGCAAGCGGGTTTAAAGGTGGCGGTGCTGTCAAAAGTTTTCCCCACCCGCTCTCACACTGTTGCGGCGCAAGGTGGCATCGCCGCATCGCTGGGTAATGTCAACGAGGATAACTGGCACTGGCACATGTACGACACTGTGAAAGGCTCGGATTATCTTGGTGATCAAGATGCCATTGAATTTATGTGTCGCGCCGCACCTGAAGTGGTGTATGAGCTAGAGCATTTCGGTATGCCGTTTGATCGACTGGAGAGCGGTAAAATTTATCAGCGTCCATTCGGTGGCCACATGCAGGACTATGGTAAGAATCCCGTGCAGCGCGCGTGTGCCGCTGCCGACCGCACCGGTCATGCTTTGTTACATACGCTGTATCAACAAAACGTCAAAGCCAATACGCATTTTTTTGTCGAATGGATGGCGCTCGATTTGATTCGTGATGAAGATGGCGATGTACTTGGTGTAACTGCAATGGAAATCGAAACGGGCGAGGTGATGATGTTTCAGGCGCGCGCCACGTTGTTCGCCACGGGTGGCGCGGGGCGTATTTTTCATTCCAGCACCAATGCCTTCATCAACACAGGCGATGGTCTGGGTATGGCAGCACGTGCGGGTATTCCGCTGGAGGACATGGAGTTTTTTCAATTCCACCCAACGGGAGTGTATGGCGCGGGCGTGCTGATTACCGAAGGGGTGCGCGGCGAGGGTGGCTATCTGGTGAATAAAGATGGCGAGCGTTTTATGCCCAAGTATGCGCCGAACGCTAAGGATTTAGCCAGTCGTGACGTAGTGTCACGTGCGATGACGATAGAAATAAATGAAGGTCGCGGCTGTGGCAAGCATGGTGACCATGTGATGCTCAAATTGGATCATCTTGGTGATGAAGTGATTAAACAGCGTTTACCTGGCATACGTGAAATCGCACTGAAGTTTGCGCATGTCGATCCCGCCAAAGCGCCTATTCCCGTCGTGCCGACTGCACATTACATGATGGGTGGCATCCCCACTAATTTTCACGGGCAGGTTGTAGCCCCTTACAAAACTGGACCTGATGAAGTGGTGCATGGGCTTTACGCGGTGGGTGAATGCGCGTGTGTGTCGGTGCATGGTGCGAATCGATTGGGTTGTAACTCGTTGCTGGATTTAATTGTGTTTGGTCGTGAAGCGGGCAGGCAGATTATCGAAGATTTGAAAGTCGATCCGCATTTCAAACCGTTACCCGCCGATGCTGCCGAGCGTCCTCTAACAAGACTGGCACGTTTGGAAAATCAAAAAAATGGCGAACGGGTTTCTGAAGTGGGCGAAGCGATGCGCAGAACCATGCAAAAACATTGTGGCGTATTCCGCTTTCCCGATTTGTTGACCGAAGGCGTGGCGCAAATCAAACAAGTCGCCGAGCGCGTTGCGAATACTGAGATACAAGACAAGAGCAAAGTGTTTAACACCGCGCGCATTGAAGCACTTGAGTTGGATAATCTGATTGAAGTTGCACAAGCCACGATGGTTGCCGCCGAAGCGCGCAAGGAAAGTCGCGGCGCACATGCCCGTGATGATTTCCCCAATCGAGACGATACCAATTGGCTCAAGCACTCGCTGTATTTCAGCCAAGGACATCGGCTTGATTACAAACCTGTGCGCCTCAAACCGCTGACCGTGGAATCGTTCCCGCTCAAGCCTCGTGTCTATTAAAAGGACGGCCACATGAAATTCAAAGTCTATCGCTACAACCCCGATGCCGACACTGCACCCTATATGCAGGATTACGATTTGGATATTGAGGCGGGCAATATGATGTTGCTCGACGCGTTGCTGCTCATCAAAGAGCAGGATGATAGCTTGAGCTTACGCAAGTCGTGTCGTGAAGGCGTGTGTGGCTCGGATGCAATGAACATCAACGGACGTAACGGACTGGCTTGCATCACACCATTGTCGTCATTGAAGCAGCCGGTGGAATTGCGTCCATTGCCAGGCTTGCCCGTGATACGCGATTTGATCGTGGATATGACGCAGTTCTTCAAGCAATATCATTCGATCAAGCCGTACTTGATTAACAATGATCCCCCGCCAGAAACGGAGCGCTTGCAATCGCCCGAGCAGCGCGAACATTTGAATGGGCTATATGAGTGCATTTTGTGTGGCTGCTGCACCACGGCGTGTCCTTCTTTTTGGTGGAATCCCGATAAGTTCGTCGGGCCAGCGGGCTTATTGCAGGCGTATCGTTTCATTGCGGATACACGCGATCAAGCCACTGCCGAGCGGCTTGATGATTTGGAAGACCCGTATCGTTTGTTCCGCTGCCACACCATTATGAATTGCGTGGATGTGTGTCCTAAAGAACTGAACCCGACGGAGGCGATAGGGCATATTAAGGACATGATGGTGAAACGTACGGTGTAGAAAGATGTTGTTTGCTAAACCCCTCTCCCTAACCCTCTGATCGAACTACTAACCAATCGACTAAGTCCGCAAGCGGACAAGTCGCTGGTTATCCCACAAGGGGAGAGGGGATGAAGGTGATGCCATATCTTTACAATGAAAATAAACATACTCCCTCTCCCTCTCCCTCTCCCTTGATGGGAGAGGGCTGGGGAGAGGGTGATGAACTTATCCAAGCAAGTATTTGCCAAGCAGCTACGCAGCAATATGACGGATGCGGAAAAGTTACTTTGGTATCACTTGCGAGGTCATCGGTTTCAGGGTTTGAAATTTAAGCGTCAGCAACCATTAGGAAATTACATCGTCGATTTCATTTCCTTTGAGCGCAAAATAATTATTGAGGTTGATGGTGGTCAGCATTTTGAAAGTGAGTCTGATATACAGCGTGATACTTGGTTGCGAGGACAAGGGTTTCAAGTGCTGCGATTTTGGAATAATGAAGTGTTAGGTGAAACGGAATCAGTTTTGGAAAAAATACATCAGGTATTAACTTCAGCCCCCTCTGATGGAACTACTAGCCATCTGACTAACCCAGCAATAAACGCTGGGCAAGTCA
>JABFRF010000176.1 GCA_013141315.1 Gallionella sp.
CTCGGGTGAGGTGTGTGTAGTTCATTTGTGTAATTTCGACTGGCTGGTCAAAAAGGCATGGATGCTACCGCATCCTGCCCACCTGACCAGCGTTACTCAAAATTGCACTTCATTCCTGAATTCGCCATTTATTAAAATTCGGTAAACATCCGCTTGGGATTGAAAATCCCATGTGGATCAAAAGTATGTTTGATGCGTTTTTGTAAGGCTAACAAGGCTGGCGGTAAGGGGTGGAATACGCCGACATTTTTGTCTCCACCGCGAAACAGCGTGGCTTGTCCGCCAATTGCCGCGACTTGGCTGCGTATCTCGCCGGCAGGAGCATCGCTGTAAAGCCAGCGCAATGCGCCGCCCCACTCGATCAATGAAGTGCCTGCTAGTTTTATTGGCTTAACAGTGCTGGGTACAGATAGCCGCCATAGCGGTAACGATGATTGGAAAAATACCGCTTGATGTTCACGCAGTCGCTCCCAGAATTCAATCCCATCGCTCACGACTTCACCACCGATTTTGTTATGTGTTGCTTGTACGGCACGTGATGTGCCTTCGAGACGTAAGGTGAGTAAGCCGCTGTGACAGCAACATGCGGTGATTGGCAACGATTGTCCTGCTAGCTTGTTCATTTTTTCTATCGCGCTTTTCTCATCAAGCTCAAAACGTAAGCTCAGGGTGGCAGCTGGCAACGGCAATACTTTTAATGAGACATCCAACAACACACCCAGTGTGCCGAGTGAGCCAGTCATCAAACGCGACACGTCGTAGCCCGCGACATTCTTCATCACCTGCCCGCCAAAATTTAATTGCTGTCCGCGTCCGTCCAGCACGTTCACGCCCAGTACAAAATCGCGCACTGCACCGCTATAAGGGCGACGCGGGCCGGATAATCCGCTGGCGATGCAGCCACCGAGTGTGGAGTTATCACCAAAATGCGGCGGCTCAAAAGCGAGCATCTGGTTTTGTGCGTTGAGAGCTTGTTCAATCTCTGTGAGTGGCGTACCAGCGCGTGCGGTGATGACCAGCTCCGATGGTGCATAGTCGATGATGCCTGAGTATTTCGATATATCGAACGGATCCCCTTGAGATGCATTGCCGTAAAATTTTTTGCTGCCAGAGCTGCGTATGACTAACGGACGCTGATGTGCGGCGGCGTATTGAATTTTTTCGATGAGGTCGTTAATCATGTTCAAAACCTTGGCAGCTCAGGGTGCTTCAGTTGCCCACCATGCACATGCATCGCGCCGAGCTCGGCACAGCGATGCAAGGCAGGCACTGCTTTACCAGGGTTCAATAATCCAGTTACATCCCATGCCTGTTTTATGCCATGAAACATCGCCAATTCCGGTGTGGAAAATTGGCTGCACATCTGGTCTATTTTTTCAATGCCTACCCCGTGTTCACCCGTGATTGTGCCGCCCACGGTGACGCACAGCTCTAAAATTTTTCCACCAAATGCTTCGGTTTTTTCCAACTCACCGGGGATATTGGCATCGTACAAAATCAGTGGATGCAAGTTGCCATCGCCCGCATGAAACACATTTGCAACACGCAAATCATATTCGGCAGAAAGCTCGCTGATGCGTTGCAACACGTGGGGTAGCTGGCTGCGTGGAATCGTGCCATCCATGCAGTAATAATCTGGCGATAGGCGGCCAACAGCAGGAAAGGCGGCTTTGCGTCCGGCCCAAAACTTCAAGCGTTCCGCTTCGTCCACTGCCGTGCGCAAACTCACCGCGCCGCTACTCAACAAAATGTCGTGCAATTGCAAAATTTGTTCGGAGACTTCTTCGTTCGTGCCATCCAGTTCGCACAATAAAATTGCCGCTGCATCGCATGGATAACCCGCGTGAACGAAATCTTCCGCAGCCTGTATCGCCAACGTGTCCATCATTTCCAACCCCGCAGGAATGATGCCTGCGGAAATGATGTTGCCAACGGCTTGTCCCGCTTTTTGCACATCATCAAACGCCGCCAACATCACTTGAGCACGCTCCGGTTTGGGCAATAATTTCACTGTGACTTCGGTGATGACGGCGAGCATCCCTTCCGACCCTGTGAGCAAAGCCAGCAGATCGTAACCTGCGCTATCTAATGCTTCGCTACCGATTTCCAAAATTTCACCTTCGATGGTGATAACGCGGACGCGCAACACGTTGTGAACGGTCAGCCCGTATTTCAAACAATGCACGCCACCGGAATTTTCCGCGACATTGCCCCCGATGGTGCAGGCGATTTGGCTGGAAGGATCGGGGGCGTAATACAACTGATGCACGGCGGCAGCCCGTGAAATGGCGAGATTGCGCACACCGGGCTGCACTCTGGCAATGCGCGCCAACGGATCAATCGTGATGATTTTTTTGAAGCGCGCCAACGACAAAATCACCCCATTGGCTAACGGCAACGCACCGCCTGACAAGCCAGTCCCCGCACCGCGCGCCACCACAGGCACAGCGAGTTCATGGCAAAGCTTGAGCGTTTGTTGCACCTGCGCTTCGGTTTCAGGAATGACCACCAGCATCGGCATCTGCCGATAGGCGGTAAGACCGTCACTCTCGTAAGGGGCTAAATCTTCAGCCGCACTGAGTATGGATTCAGGCGGAAGAAACTCGCGCAGATGTCGAATAAGGGTGGATGTTGGCATAGGGGATAGGTGCAAAAAGCTTGGGCGAACTTTAGCATGACTTAGCTTAGTAAAACACTAGGGGAAGGTCGGTATGTAAACAATAGTTTTCGGTGAGTCAAAAGATTGACCTAGGTAATTAACGCATCTACAATAATAGAATGGAATCGCACTTTACTTGGGGCGAACAAAAACGAGCAATCAATCTTAAAAAACACGATCTGGATTTTGTGAATGCGGGATGGGTGCTGGATAGTCAGTTTCGGCTGGACGTGGAAAGCATCAGAAAAAACGAAGCGCGTACACAGTCGTTTGCGTATGTGTTTGATCGGCTTGCCGTGTTAACCGTGGTGAATCTGTCGGGTGAACAGCCCCACATTATTAGTTTTAGAACTGCAAGCGAAGAAGAACGAGAGGTCTATTATGAGTGGCTTGAAAATGACTACACAGCGTAAGGCAATTCTAGCGGCGGTGAAAAATTCGCCACCAAACGGTGATTACGTTTGGGACGGCAAGGATGAAAGTGACCGTCCATTAACCCGTGAAGAAATGCAAAAAGGCGTAGCGGCATATCGCAAAAAGCGGGGTCGCCCTATCAGCACCGCTCGCAAAGAGCAGGTTAGCGTTCGATACAGCCCAGAAGTTTTGACCTATTTTCGATCCACTGGCGAAGGCTGGCAAACTCGTATGGATGCTGCTTTGCAGCTGCTGGTGAAAAAACATCCAGAGTGGTTGAAGAAGCTGGGGTAGTGTTGTAAATCTGCATGTGAATTGACGCAAACTTAATTTGAACGCGACACCTTTAAGTTTTAGATTGCTTTGAGTATTCCTGTCACGTCACTCCCGCGAAAGCGGGAGTCCAGTTCAATTAAATGGTTGGATGCCCCCTTTCGCGGGATAACCAGCGACTTGCCCGCTTGCGGGCTTAGTCGATTGGCTAGTTGCATCATCAATGACAAAACTGTACTTCTCAATAACATCCGTAGAGTCATTCACTTGCTACTTAGATAAAATCGGACTAACATTAGTCCACTTAATCAAGCCGAGGTGCATCATGCCAACCGTGAATATCCATGAAGCCAAGACCCAGTTTTCGCGATATGTCGATCAGGCGGAAGCAGGGGCGGAAATTGTGATTGCCCGTGCGGGCAAGCCAGTAGCGCGTTTGGTGGCACTGGCGAATGTTGCCCATCCGCCGCGCAAGTTGGGTTTGGGTAAGAAGCAATTCACTTTTCCTGAGAACTTTGACAGCGTAGATGCCGTCGAGATAGTCAGTATGTTTGAGCAAGGCAAGTAAATGACCGCGCACGTTTATCTGCTGGATACCAACGTGCTACTTGCTACGCTGCTTGCGCCTGAACGATTGCCGCAGGAAGTAGTCGCGGGTTTGTCCGATTCGTCCAATACGGTTTATTTCAGTTCTGCCAGCATCTGGGAAGTAGCGATCAAGCGTTCGTTAAATCGGGATGACTTCGATTTTTCTCCAGAAGATATTCATCGGCTTGCCCTAGATACAGGCTTTACCGAGCTGATGGTCAAAGGTGAGGATTGTTATCCGATTGCGAAATTGCCTTGGCATCACCGTGATCCGTTCGACCGTTTGCTAATTGCGCAGGCGCAATCTTTGCCTGCCCACTTACTCACCACGGATGGTGTGCTGAGTCGATACTCTGATTTGGTCGTGAAGCTGACGTTGAAATGATAATCGGATGACACATGAACTACTTTAAGTTTGATAAAAAATTCCGCCGAGTGGCGGAAAATTTAGAATGGAGTGAGTGTAAAACTATCTTGAACATGATTCTTTAGCTTTCGATTTCAGAATTGATATTTAATTTGGTTCGCGGCAAGATGCAAGGTTTTTTATATAAGGCGAATTCAGGAATGAAGTGCAATTTTGAGTAACGCTGGTCAGGTGGGCAGGATGCGGTAGCATCCATGCCTTTTTGACCAGCCAGTCGAAATTACACAAATGAACTACACACACCTCACCCGAG
>JABFRF010000179.1 GCA_013141315.1 Gallionella sp.
GTTCAGCTTCAGCTTTTGTGCGCGCTTCTTTAGGCATGTGCGCCGCTTTGATTTTCTTTTCGACATCTTCAAAATCTGCACCATCTTCGCCTTCGCCAAGCTCTTTTTGAATCGCTTTGACTTGCTCATTCAAATAATATTCGCGCTGACTTTTTTCCATCTGCCGTCTCACACGACCACGAATACGCTTTTCCACTTGCAAAATATCAATTTCGCCTTCGAGCAATCCGAGCAAATGATCGAGACGTTTGCGTATACCAAAAATCTCCAGCACTTCTTGCTTCTGCTCTAACTTGAGCGGCAAATGTGCAGCAATGGTATCCGCCAAACGCCCCGCATCATCAATGCCCGCAAGCGAAGTCAAAATCTCTGGCGGGATTTTTTTGTTGAGTTTTACATACTGGTCGAACTGTGTAATCAATACTCGACGCATTGCTTCAGACTCACTGTCCGTACCATCTTCAGCGGGGACAATTTTCACTTCGGCATCAAAGTGTGATTTCGCATCGATCACGTGCAAAATATTGGCTCGATGCGTACCTTCTACCAATACTTTCACGGTTCCATCTGGCAACTTCAGCATTTGTAGAATATTCGCCATGCTGCCGATGCTATACAGATCATCGGTACTCGGGTCATCTTTAGCAGCAGATTTTTGCGCCACCAAAGCAATTGGCTTGCCCGCTTCCATCGCGCTTTCTAACGCCTTGATAGACTTGGCGCGCCCGACAAACAATGGAATAACCATATGCGGAAACACCACCACATCGCGCAATGGCAATAAGGGGTGGAGATTATTTACGGGTAAATTGGGGGTATCTTGTTCAAACATGGCATAACCTTTCGTTGTTCGGGAGGTTAGATGGGGATGGCTTGATGAATTTCAAGCACCCCGCATCGGGACAAGATTAAAGAGCAAGAAACAATGGCAGTACAACTTTATGGATGCCTCTAAAATTTCAAGTTTCTAAGCAAGGCAAGGCGCGAGCAAAAAATTACGACGCAGCATATCTCCAAATATGTAAGGAGTAATTTTTTGTGAGCAACGCAGCATTGCGACGAAAGTTGGATTTCTAGAAGTATCCTTATGCAGCTTTAGGTTTATCAGCATAAATTATAATCGGTTTAATTTCACCCGATGAAGTGGTCTCGTCCAGCACTACTTTATTGACATCATCCATAGAAGGCAAGTCAAACATCACATCTAGCAAGGCGTGTTCCAATATTGAACGCAATCCACGTGCCCCAGTTTTACGAGTCAAAGCTTTACGTGCTATGGCTTGCAATACGCCTTCACGAAACTCCAAATCTACATCTTCCATAGCGAAAAGTTTTTGATATTGCTTAGTCAGTGCATTTTTCGGCTCTGTTAGAATTTGCACCAGTGCTTTTTCATCTAGCTCTTCAAGCGTCGCTATGACAGGCAAACGCCCAACAAATTCTGGAATCAAGCCAAATTTAATCAAGTCTTCAGGCTCGACATCACGTAAAGTCTCACCTGCCTTACGATCATCTTGACTCGTAATGGTTGCGCCAAAACCAATACTCGCTTTGACAGAACGATTGCGAATTACCTTCTCCAAACCATCAAATGCGCCACCGCAAATGAACAGGATGTTAGTGGTATCAACTTGCAAAAATTCAGTGTTGGGATGCTTGCGTCCGCCCTGTGGAGGAATTGATGCTTTAGTGCCTTCTATCATCTTGAGCAGCGCTTGTTGCACGCCTTCTCCAGACACATCGCGAGTAATCGAGGGGTTGTCTGACTTACGTGAAATCTTGTCGATTTCGTCGATATAAATGATGCCACGCTGCGCTTTTTCTACATCGTAATCGCAGCTTTGCAAAAGTTTCTGGATGATATTTTCTACATCCTCACCAACATACCCAGCTTCAGTTAATGTGGTTGCATCCGCCATGACAAACGGCACATCCAGCAAGCGCGCCAATGTTTGCGCCAGCAAAGTCTTTCCAGAACCCGTTGGGCCTATCAGCAAAATGTTGCTTTTGGATAGCTCTACGCCATCTTTATCATTACTCTTGAGGCGCTTATAGTGGTTATATACCGCCACCGATAAAATCCGTTTGGCAGTTTTTTGGCCAATTACGTATTCATCGAGTGCCGCACAAATTTTCTTGGGTACGGGCAAATCAGTTTTATCAATGGTGGAATTTTCAGTTTGCGATTCTTCTTTCATGATGTCATTGCATAAAGTGATGCACTCATCACAGACAAACACCGATGGTCCCGCAATCAGCTTGCGTACTTCGTGCTGACTTTTGCCACAGAATGAGCAATACAGTAATTTTTCGCCAGATTTTTTATCGTCAGTCATTACTCAACCTTCCACCGTGTCTTGTTAAACGCGCTTCGCTAAAACTTGATCTACCAACCCATACTTAACAGCGTCATCTGCACTCAAGAAATTATCACGATCTGTATCGCGCTCGATTGTTTCAACCGATTGCCCCGTATGCAACGCGAGCATTTGATTGAGGCGTTGTTTCAAATATAAAATTTCGCGTGCGTGAATTTCGATGTCCGAAGCCTGCCCACGGAAACCACCCATAGGTTGATGAATCATCACGCGTGAATTTGGCAAACAAAAACGTTTGCCCTTTTCGCCCGCAGCTAATAAAAACGAACCCATGCTTGCCGCTTGCCCGATACACAAAGTGCTGATATGCGGCTTGATGAATTGCATGGTATCGTAAATCGCCATACCCGCTGTCACTGAACCGCCTGGTGAATTGATGTAGAAGTGAATGTCTTTATCAGGATTTTCGGATTCCAAAAACAACATTTGCGCGACGATTAAATTCGCGCTGTGATCGTTGACTTCGCCCACCAAAAATATCACGCGCTCTTTAAGCAAGCGAGAATAAATGTCGTATGCACGCTCACCTCGACCGCTGGTTTCCACCACCATTGGAATCATGCCGATATTTCGCGGTTCTTGGTAGTGAGTCATGTTAAGCATCTCCCATCAATTCTTTGAAGGTCACGGCTTTGTCAGTCGTTTTGGCTTGTGACATCGCCCACTCAACTACGTTTTCTTCCAACACCAAATTTTCAACTTCTTGTCTGCGTGTCGCATCCGATGCATACCAACGAATCACTTCATCAGGACGATCAAAACTCTTTGCATAATCTTGTATCAACGCTTTAACTTGCTCAGGCTTAGCTTGCAAATCGTGCTTTTGCACTTGCTCAGCAAGAATCAACCCAAGCTTGACGCGCTTTTCAGCACGCTCTGCAAACAGCTCTGGTGGCAACGGCACGCCTTTCATTTTCATCCCGCGAGACTCCATGTCTTTCACGGTTTGCTCCATCAAGCTTTGCGCTTCCCATTCCAACAACGCTTTAGGTGCTTCAAATTGAGACACTTTCAGCAACGCGTCCATTGCCGCATCTTTATTGCGCGCATTCAAACGGCGGGTCACTTCCCGGGACAAATTGCTTTTCACTTCTTCTTCCAATTTGCTCACATCGCCGTCTTCAATGCCTACAGACTTTGCAAATTCAGCATCCCATGCTGGCAATTTGGGTGCACCTACGCTGTGCAAGGTAATGGTGAACGTCACCTGCTTACCCGCCACATCTTTGCCGTGATACGTTTCAGGAAAGGTTAAATCGAAAGACTTAGTTTCACCTGCTTTCATTCCAAACATCGCAGTTTCAAATTCAGGCAACATGTTGCCCATGCCCAACACGACTGGATAATCTGTCCCTTCACCACCTTTGAATGGCTCACCATTAAGCTTGCCAACAAAGTCGATAAGCACTTGATCTTCAGCTTGCGCGGCACGATCAACCGTATCAAACGTCACGCGCTGTTTGCGCAACGTCGCAATTGTGCTATTCACATCCTCTTGCGTCAGCTCATATACCATGCGCTCGATTATTTCACCTGACAGATCACCCATAACCACTTCTGGATACACCTCGAAAACCGCGCTGTATTCGATTTGATCAGCATTCATATCTTTGGTTTTCACATCAAATTTTGGGTAACCAGCAACCCTAAGCTTATTGGTCAACGTCGCTTCGTTGAACGAGTGCTGCAACGCATCACCCAGCGCCTCTTGATGAACTTGCATTCCATACTGCTGCTCAATGACCTTGGCAGGCACTTTACCAGGGCGAAAGCCCGCAACTTTTGCCTTGCGGGCTATATCTTTTAGTCGGGCAGCCACTTCGGCACGAATCGCCTGCTGGGGAATTGATGCGTTTAGACGACGTTCTAACGCGCTCACGGTTTCTACGCTGGACATGCTGTAATCCTTAAAATTGATATTGAATAGATGCTGGTGCGAAAGGAGAGACTCGAACTCTCACGCCTTGCGGCGCTGGAACCTAAATCCAGTGCGTCTACCAATTCCGCCACTTTCGCGCTGTTATTTCCAGCTTAGGCGCGGATTATATCACTAAGCGGCTGATTTTATCTCCACCACTGTGCGACCACGCTGCTTACCTTGGATTAATAAAGGAAAAACTTGCGGCAATTCGGCGAAGCGAATGATGTGGGCGATTTGCGCTAACCGATTGGGACG
>JABFRF010000052.1 GCA_013141315.1 Gallionella sp.
GATAATCAACATGCGCTTAGGGATGTCTTGTAACTGCAATGCGCCTGTAGAGTCGATGATGCGCGGGTCGTCATACGGAAAGCCGGGGATGCGCGCTACGCTTGAGCCTGCGGCGATGATGACGTTGTCGAAGCTGACGGTCTGAGTGCCTTCAGCTGTTTCTACTGACAACATATTCGGCGATGTGAATTTAGCTTTGCCGTTGACCACTTGCACTTTGCGCTGCTTGGCGAGTGCCACGAGACCACCTGTTGATTTGTTGATGACGCTTTCTTTCCAAGCGCGGATGCTATTGATGTCTATGGTTGGTTTGCCAAACGTAACGCCGTGGTGTGAAACTTCTTCTGCCTCGGTGATGACTTTTGCTACATGTAATAGTGCCTTGGAAGGAATGCAGCCCACGTTCAAACACACGCCACCCAAGTTGGTATGCTTCTCAATGAGCACCACTTGCTTGCCCAAATCGGCCGCGCGGAAAGCCGCAGTGTAGCCGCCAGGGCCCGCGCCGAGTACGACCACTTCAGCGTGAATATCGCCCTTGGGGAAATCCTTGACGACGGGAGCAGGTGCTTGAATAGGCGCAGCGATGACTGGTGCAGCGGAGATTGTAGAAGCAACACTCGCTGCGGGAGCAGCAGTTGCAGTTGTCGGTTTAGCCGCTGTGGACGTGTTATTTTCCAATGTGAAAATCACACTACCTTTGCTGACTTTATCGCCCAACTTAACGTTGATGGATTTGATAACGCCTGCAGCTGGGCTAGGCACTTCCATTGCTGCTTTGTCGGTTTCCAAAGTCAAAAGCGATTGTTCCGCCTCGACGGTTTCTCCGGCTTTGACAAAAATTTCAATGATAGGCACGTCTTTAAAATCGCCAATGTCAGGTACGGTTACTTCGATGATTTGACTCATGTTGATTTCCTAAATAGTTAAAACATTTGTCCGCAGATTACACAGATTCACGCAGATTTTTAATGTCGTTTAATCTGTGCCAATCTGCGTAATCTGCGGATAGATTCGTTGTGTTAAACACGTATCTGCCCGTTACCGAACACGATATATTTCTGTGAAGTTAATCCTTCCAAACCCACAGGACCACGTGCATGAATCTTGTCGGTGGAAATGCCTATTTCCGCACCCAGCCCATATTCAAAGCCATCGGCAAAGCGTGTCGAAGCATTCACCATCACGCTGCTGGAGTCCACTTCGCGCAGGAAGCGCATTGCCTTGGTGTAATTTTCCGTAACGATGCTATCCGTGTGTTGTGAGCCATAAGTAGCGATGTGCGCAAGTGCCTCATCCAGATTTCCAACTAGGCGCACACTCAAAATCGGCGCGAGATATTCTGTATGCCAATCTTCTTCAGTGGCGATTTTCATCTGTGGAGCGAGCTTGCGTGATGCTTCATCGCCGCGCAGTTCCACACCTTTGGCGGTGTAAATTTTGCACAAATCAGGTAACACTTTTGCCGCAATATTTGTGTTTACCAGTAAAGTTTCCATCGCGTTACATACGCCGTAGCGATGCGTTTTGGCGTTATCGGCGATGCGGATGGCTTTATCCAAATCGGCTTCATCATCGATATACACATGACAAACACCATGCAAATGCTTGATAACGGGGATGCGCGCTTCATTGGAGATGCGTTCGATCAAGCCCTTGCCGCCCCGTGGCACAATCACATCCACATAATCTTTCATGGTGATGAGTTCACCCACTGCGGCGCGATCCGTCGTGGCGATTACTTGCACAGCAGTCTCTGGCAAGCCCGCTTCACGCAAACCTTGATGCACACAGGCGGCGATAGCTTGATTGGAATGAATCGCTTCCGAGCCGCCGCGCAAGATGCATGCATTACCTGATTTCAAGCACAATCCTGCCGCATCTGCTGTAACGTTGGGACGCGACTCGTAAATGATGCCGATTACGCCCAGCGGCACGCGCATTTTGCCGACTTGAATGCCAGAAGGGCGACAGCTCAAATCACTAATTGCGCCGATCAAATCAGGCAAGGAGGCAATCTGTTGCAAGCCTTCTGCCATGCCTTTGATGGTTTTTTCGGTGAGTGTGAGGCGATCGACTGATGCGGCATCCAAGCCATTGTCATGCGCAGCCGCAACATCTTTAGCATTTGCTGTGATGAGTGCCGCGCTGCTTTTTATGATGGCGGCAGCGATGGCTTCGAGTGCGCGATTTTTCACGGCTGTATCTGCCTGCGCCATACTGCGTGAAGCGTTACGAGCCGCTTGTCCAACCGATTGCATGTAGTCTTTTACGTTTTGCATGATGAAGTCGTGTTCAATATCAGCGTGCATTTTACCCTAAGTGTTAAAATGCGCGCCTTACTTAAAATGCAGAAGTAGTAATGTCCGACATCCTAAATAAAATCCTCGCAGTTAAAGCGCAAGAAGTGGCGGCTTCATTAGCGGTTAAGCCACTTAACGTCATTCGCACCGAGGCAGAGCAGGTATTGCCGACACGCGATTTCGTTGCGGCGATTCGCAATAAAATTGCTTCTGGGCACGCGGCGGTGATTGCCGAAATTAAAAAGGCTAGCCCCAGCAAAGGCGTATTGCGCGAAGATTTTCATCCGGCGGAAATTGCGCGAAGCTACGCCGAACATGGCGCAGCATGTTTGTCTGTGTTGACTGATGAGCAATTTTTTCAAGGCAACGCTGAGTATCTAAAGCAAGCACGTGCCGCTTGTAACTTGCCTGTGCTGCGTAAAGATTTTATCGTGGATGAATATCAAATTTATCAAGCGCGTGCGATGGGCGCAGATGCGATTTTACTCATCGCCTCGGCATTGACCTTGAGCCAGATGAAAGCATTTGAAGTGCTGGCGCATAAGTTGGGCATGGCGGTGCTGGTTGAGGTGCATGATGGTCTCGAATTGGAAGTGGCATTGCAACTCACGACACCGTTAATTGGCATCAACAACCGTAACCTGCGTACTTTTGAAGTCAGCCTGCAAACCACGCTGAATTTGCTAAAACGTATTCCTGAGAATCGCATCGTGGTGACGGAAAGCGGTATTCTAAATGCGACGGATGTAAGGCTAATGCGCGATCATCAGGTGTATGCGTTTTTAGTAGGTGAGGCATTTATGCGCGCAGATAATCCAGGCGAGCAGTTGGCGAAAGTGTTCGCCTAAATTTTTTGGAGCGACCATGCTAGATTATTTCATCATCGAATTTGATAAAGGTTTGCGTACTTTGTTTAGTGAAGCGCATAGCGCGCGCCCTGCGCCAGATGGCAACGTAGCCGATGCAATTTTGGATGATGCCGAAAAAAAACATGCTGCCGCGCTAATGCGGGTGAATCACAGCGGTGAAGTTTGCGCGCAGGCACTGTATCAAGGGCAAGCTTTAACGGCACGCGATCCCGCTGTGCAACAAAAGCTTCAGCAAGCTGCTCAAGAAGAAACGGAACACCTGGCGTGGACAGCCAAACGAGTGCATGAGTTAGGCGGGCATCTCAGTGTGCTGAATCCGCTTTGGTACACAGGTTCTTTGGTGATGGGTGCGGCAGTGGGCTTGCTGGGCGATAAATGGAATTTGGGTTTTTTGGCGGAAACCGAAAAGCAAGTTGGCGCACATTTGGAAAGCCACTTGAATAAATTGCCGATTCAAGATGAGAAAAGTCGCGCGATTGTTGCGCAAATGTATTGTGATGAGATTAGCCATGCTGAGATGGCAACCGCGCTGGGCGGTGCAGAATTGCCGCAGCCTGTTCAACTGGCGATGCAGCTGAATGGCAAGGTGATGACTAATGCTTCTTACTGGATTTAACAATTCAATTATTCTTGTATCACCTCAAAGTCATGCGTCACCACTGCCATTGCACCAAGCATGATGGAAGCCGAGCAGTATTTTTCTGCCGATAATTTAATGGCTTTTTCCACCGCTTCGGGTTTGATGTTTTTGCCTGATACGACAAAATGCATGTGGATTTTGGTGAATACTTTCGGGTCGGTTTCAGCACGTTCTGCATTGAGTTCCACATAACAATCGGTAACGGCCTGACGGCTTTTTTTCAGAATCGCAATCACATCAAAGCTGGTGCAGCCACCGGCCCCTAGCAGCAACATTTCCATTGGGCGCGGGCCGAGATTGCGCCCGCCTGCCGCTGGGATCGTCAATCGGGGACAGACCACGTTTTATTTTCCCCGATTTCTTCATGCGCCCACTCAGGATCAAGGTCTGCACCGTTAGGCCATGTAAGCACGCCTAGTTCGATGCTCACCTGATTGAAGACTGATTCGTCCTTGAGTACGGCATAGACCCCTGCTTTTTCACTTGCGACCAAGCGAGACATGTCGATGATTCCACTCGTGCCATCATTGCAGGTGATAGAAAGCCGATAGCCCTGCTGCACGGCAACCGCTCTCACGCGCCAACATGCCGCTGCAATCACTCCAGCGGGGCGATGTTCTTGGGTAACTGTTTCGATTGGCATAGATTCCAGTCCTCCATCAATTCGGTGCGATGCAGCGCAGCCCATTCGAGTACGAGAGCTTGCGCACGT
>JABFRF010000038.1 GCA_013141315.1 Gallionella sp.
TCATTAGCCTCCATGTAGCACCAAACCATTTTTAAACGCATTGAAAGGATAAAAGCATGACCGCTAGCACTGCCGCACAACGCGAAACCATGGGGTTTCAAACCGAGGTTAAGCAACTTCTGCAATTGATGATTCATTCGCTGTATTCCAACCGCGAGATTTTTTTGCGTGAGTTGGTTTCCAATGCGTCTGACGCTTGCGACAAACTGCGTTTTGAAGGGCTGCACAATGCGGCGCTGTTTGAGAACGATTTCAACCTGAGTATTGGTGTGAGCTATGACAAGGATGCCAATACGCTGGCGATTAGTGACAACGGCATCGGTATGAGTCGTGATGAGGTGATTAACAACCTTGGCACAATTGCCAAATCAGGCACGCGGGAATTTTTCTCCAAGTTGAGCGGTGACCAGCAAAAAGATGCCGGGCTGATTGGGCAATTTGGTGTGGGGTTTTATTCTGCATTTATTGTGGCGGACAAGGTGTCGGTTATTACTCGCCGTGCCGGTGAAACTGCGGATCAAGGCGTGAGTTGGGAATCGGATGGGGGTGGCGAATTTTCAATCGAGATGGTGGAAAAAGCCGAGCGTGGCACACAAATCACTTTGCATCTGCGTGCTGACCAAAATGATTTATTGAGCGGTCAAAAACTGCGTTCCATCATCCACAAATACTCGGATCATATCGTTCAACCTATTGTGATGAAGAAGGAGGAGTGGAAGGATGGCGCGCAGGTTGTTAGCGACGAAGATGAAACCGTTAATCAGGCTTCCGCATTGTGGGCGCGCAGCAAAAATGAAATCACTGACGAAGAATATACCGCGTTCTACAAGCACGTCGGGCACGATTATGAAGACCCGCTAGCGTGGACGCATGCACGTGTGGAGGGTCGCCAAGAATACACGCAATTGCTTTACATTCCAGCCCGTGCGCCGTTCGACCTGTGGGATCACAACGCTAGACACGGCATCAAGCTGTATGTGCGCCGTGTGTTTATCATGGACGATGCGGAGCAATTATTGCCTTCGTATTTGCGTTTTGTGCGCGGCATTGTGGATTCATCCGATTTGCCGCTTAACGTGTCTCGTGAAATTTTGCAGGAATCAAAAGACATTGAGGCGATACGTTCTGGTTGTACTAAAAAGATTTTGGGGTTGTTGGAAGATTTGGCAGCTAACGACACCGAAAAATTCGCCAAGTTTTGGGCTGAATTTGGCATGGTGCTGAAAGAAGGTGCGGGTCAGGATTTTGCCAATAAAGACAAGATTGCGGGGCTGTTGCGCTTTGCTTCGACGCATGCCGATAACGACACACAAAATGTTTCACTTGCCGATTACATCGTGCGGATGAAAGAGGGTCAGGACAAGATTTACTACATTACCGCCGATACCTTTAATGCGGCCAAGAATAGCCCGCATCTGGAAGTGTTCCGCAAAAAGGGCATCGAAGTGTTGTTGCTTTCAGATCGCGTGGATGAGTGGGTAGTCGGTTCGGTAACTGAATTCAGCGGTAAGTCACTGGTGTCAGTTGCTAAAGGTGGATTGGACTTAGGTGATTTAGAAGACGCAGCCGAGAAGCAAGAGCAAGAAAAGCAAGCTAATGATCACAAAGAGCTGACTGAAAAAATAAAGACTAGTTTGGCGGAACGCGTCAAAGATGTCCGCGTGACACATCGCCTTACGGATTCGCCAGCCTGCTTGGTGGCGGATGAGCATGATCTGGGTGCAAACATGATGCGTATGTTGAAAGCGGCGGGGCAAAAAGCACCTACTTCGAAGCCCATCTTGGAAATAAATCCGACGCATCCGGTCGTTGTTCGCTTAAAGGCAGAACAAAAACACTTCGATGATTGGACAGCAGTGCTATTCGATCAAGCTTTGTTGGCTGAGGGTGGACAGTTGGATGACCCTGCTGGATTTGTAAAACGCGTAAATCATTTGATGTTGGAAATGAGTGCAGTCTAAATCAATATGTTTTGCTTAAAGACTCAGGCAGTTGATGCCTGAGTCTATTTCGTTTGTTAAACCTAAGTGCAACTAAACGCCGTAAAATGCGCACACTTTATTTTGTAACTATTCGATCAAAGATATGACAATACGTACCAGATTTGCCCCAAGCCCCACAGGTTACCTACACATTGGCGGCGCACGCACTGCCTTATTCTCTTGGGCTTATGCCCGCAAGATGGGCGGTACGTTTATTTTGCGTATCGAAGATACCGATGTGGAGCGTTCTACGCCAGAGGCCGTGCAAGCGATTCTGGACGGTATGCAGTGGTTGAATTTAGAATATGACGAAGGCCCGTTCTATCAAATGCAGCGCATTGATCGCTACAAAACGGTACTGCAACAAATGTTGGATGAGGGCAAGGCTTACTACTGCTATACCTCAACTGAAGAGTTGGATGCTTTGCGTGAGGCGCAACGTGTACGCGGCGAGAAGCCACGCTACGATGGTCGTTGGCGACCCGAGCAAGGGAAAACGTTGCCGACTCCGCCCGCAGGCATTAAGCCGGTTGTGCGATTCAAAAATCCCAAGCATGGTGTTACGGTATGGGATGATTTGGTCAAAGGCAAAATCATTTTTGATAATGATGAGTTGGATGACCTCATTATTGCGCGTGGCGATGGCACACCCACTTATAATTTTTGCGTGGTAGTCGATGATTGGGATATGGGCATCACGCATGTTATTCGTGGTGACGATCACGTCAACAACACACCACGCCAGATTAATATTCTCAAGGCTTTGGGGGCAACTTTACCACAATACGCACATTTATCGATGATATTGGGTGACGATGGGCAGAAGCTTTCCAAACGTCATGGTGCGGTGAGTGTGATGCAATATGCCGATGAAGGTTACCTGCCCGAAGCAGTCATCAATTACTTGGCTCGCTTGGGTTGGTCACACGGTGATGATGAAATTTTTACGGCTGAACAATTTTGCAAATGGTTTGATTTGGATCACATCACCCCATCTGCTGCGCAGTTCAACACTGAAAAGCTACGCTGGCTCAATCAACATTACATCAAGCAAACCGACAACACTCGCTTGGCTGAGCTGGTTAAACAACATTTGGCAAAGCGTGACGTGCAGGTGAGTGATTCGCCAAAATTGGAAGCTGTCATTGCGTTGTACAAAGAACGTGTCGCAACCTTGCTGGAAATGGCTGATGAAGCAGAAGTGTTTTACACCGAGGTAAAGCCTGCGCAAGAATTACTCGATACGCATCTCACGCCTGACGTGATTCCAGCGTTGCAAGAACTCGCAGCGGGCTTTAACGAAGTAGTGTGGGAAGCCGCATCAATAGGCGCACTCATCAAAACAGTATTGGCTAAATATAATTTGAAAATGCCCAAGTTAGCGATGCCGCTACGCGTGATATTGGTAGGCAAAACACACACGCCGTCAGTTGATGCCGTACTGGCGTTATTCACAAAAAGGGCAGTAATTGAACGTTTGAAACGTTACGTTTAATCGCGGGTTCAAGTTTGAAGTGCAACGCCTGACTTGAAGAATACTTGATTGGGCGTCTTATATCCAAGTCGTTTTCTGGGTCGGTTATTTAATCTCTCCATTGCTATATCTATCTCCTGTTGTGTAATCGTTGTGAAGTCCCTGTTCTTGGGGAAGTACTGCCGGATTAATCCGTTTGTATTTTCGTTGGTGCCTCGCTCCCAAGATGAATAAGGGTGAGCGAAGTAGAAGTCAGCCTTCAATCTGCTTGCGATCTCTTCATGTCCGGCGAATTCACGGCCATTGTCTGAAGTAATCGTGTGTACCTTTTTTTGGTGCGGTTTCAATAGTCCAATCATTGCTTGGCTGACAGCGAGTGCAGTCTTGCGCTCAACCTTGCGTATCAGTGTGAAGCCGGACTTCCGTTCCACAATACTCACGATGGCTTGGCGGTGGTTCTTGCCAATCACAGTGTCCGCTTCCCAATCACCAATCCGGCTGCGCGTTTCAACAATAGCTGGCCTATCCTCGATGGAGAGACGATTGGGAATCATGCCGCGCCGATCTATCTTGCCGTAGCGCTTCTTGTGTTTCTTCTGGCAGCGCAAGTTCTTCCATAGTAATCCGCCTGCTTGCTTGTTCGCATAAACACGTTGATAAACCGTCTCTGGGCTCTTGTCCTCGACTAACCGAAGGTTGGTCGGGGGAATGTCAGCGTGTCCGCTAATCTGCTCCGGACTCCATTGCATCATGATCATCTCTTGGGCGAACTGCCAAGTTGCTTCATCTACCGTCCTGGCATTCATTGCACGCCGGTCAATCGATGAGCAGTGTGCTTGCTTCGGGCGATAGCCGCGTCCACCACTGTTACGAGATAACTCTCTGCTAATAGTTGATGCATTGCGTTCAACCGATATTTTCCATTGGCACCAAATTTCTAATGGAAGCCATTAGAACATCTGATTGATTTTGTTTGAGTTTAGGTTATTTTTAGCTAGAATTTACGCATCGCGATTTAAGTGCAGAGGAAAT
>JABFRF010000049.1 GCA_013141315.1 Gallionella sp.
AGCTTTGCGTGCGGCTTTCAATTCTTCTGCGAGCTGAAATACTGACATCGCGTAAAAGTCACTGTTATTGTATTTGGTAATCACCTCAAAATTATTAAACACCAGCCAGTATTCCTTGCCATCTGCCACGGTGTAATCCGCCAGCCGTGCTGCCAAATTTTCTGGTAAACGCACATTTCCTGTCACGCCAAGTAACGCCCACTCCCTGAACGTGCGAGTCTTATTCATTTCAGTTATCCAGCCTCTGTTGATGACTTGAGCTTGAACCGCAATCGGCGGTTGTGAATTTTGCTTCCCCAGCCAACCATAACCCTGCATGTAATTCGCCACGCTGCCTATTGCGTCATCATCTTCATGCAACAAATCAGTTTTATGATTACCGTTGAAGTCCACCGCATATTTACGATAACTGCTTGGCATAAATTGCGGAATGCCCATCGCACCCGCATAAGAACTGTGCACATCCAACAAATTAAATTGCTGCTCTTGCGCTAACAATAAATAATTTTCTAACTCGCTACGAAAAAATTCGGCGCGGCGCGGGTAGTCAAACGCCAAAGTGGTCAACGCGTCTATGGTGCGAAACGTACCCGCATTTTTGCCATAAATCGTTTCCACGCCGATGATGGCAATAATGATTTCCTGCGGCACGCCATATTGCTGTTCAGCGCGCTGCAAACTGACTGCATGCTTGCGCCAGAATTCCAAACCGCGCTGTACACGCTGTGCATTCACAAATGAGGCGCGATATTCCAACCATGGTCTAATCGTTGCGGGACGCGTGATTGCGGCAATCACGGACGGTTTATATTGCACGTGCGAAAACAGCATTTCCAATTCACCGCGCTTGAATTGGTGCTTGACCACCATCTCGTCGATGAATTCAGGAATGCCCTGCATATTTGCCGCTTGGACTGAGTGTGTAAGCCAACACAGCAACAATAATAAAATGGGATAATAGCGTTTCATGGAGCGGGGGATTCTAACCGATGTCACGCCCGACGCACCCTCATTACCTACTTATTGGAATTGAAAGTTAACTGCTATGAACACTACGACTCAACACCATCGCCTCATCATTCTTGGCTCAGGCCCTGCTGGATACACCGCTGCCGTTTACGCGGCACGTGCCAATCTCAACCCAGTGTTGATTACCGGCCTTGCGCAAGGCGGACAAATGATGACCACCAGCGATGTCGATAACTGGCCTGCAGATGCAATGGGCGTGCAAGGGCCAGAGTTGATGGCGCGCTTCCAGCAACACGCGGAACGTTTCAACACGCAAATGATTTTCGACCACATTCACACTGCCAAGCTGCAACAAAAACCTTTCCTGCTGATAGGCGATTCAGGTAATTACACTTGCGACGCACTGATTATTTGCACAGGTGCATCGGCTCAATATCTGGGCTTGCCATCAGAAGAAGCCTTTATGGGGCGCGGTGTTTCAGGCTGTGCGACATGTGATGGATTTTTCTATCGCAACCAAGATGTCGCTGTAGTCGGCGGCGGTAACACCGCAGTAGAAGAAGCCTTATATCTTTCCAATATCGCCAATCATGTCACGCTGGTGCATAGACGCGACACCTTCCGCGCCGAGCGCATCATGGTCGATCACGTGATGGAAAAAGTGAAAGAAGGAAAGATTACTTTACAACTGAATAGCACCTTAGATGAAGTGCTAGGCGATGCCAGCGGCGTAACAGGAATGCGCATCAAGCAACAAGATGGCGTAACCAAAGACCTCCCGCTCAAGGGCGTGTTCATTGCGATTGGACACAAACCCAATACCGATATTTTTGTCGGACAATTAGACATGAAAAACGGCTATATCCAAACTCAAAGCGGCACAAATGGCAACGCCACGGCGACCAGCATTCCTGGTGTGTTTGCGGCAGGTGATGTGCAAGATCAAATCTATCGCCAAGCGGTAACCAGTGCAGGAACAGGTTGTATGGCGGCGTTGGATGCGGATAAATACCTCGCCTCGCTGCAGCACTAATTCAAGTAGCTTCTGCACAATTTCCTCCGTGAAGAAGCCTACTAAAATCACATCGCCTGAACTTGATGCCAACGATGCCGCACTATTCCGTGCAGCCGTTGGTGAGGTGCAACCACTCCCTGAACAAAACCGCATCACACCCAAACCTATCAGGCGTAAAGCACCCATTCATCAGCCTATTCAAACCGTTGAAATCTCGGACACGCTATCTGACTTTGTTGCTGAAGGCAGCCCCAATGAATTTTTACGTAACGGTATTTCACGTCTCACGCTACGCAAAATCCGTAACGGGACATGGCCCGTTCAAGACCAATTGGATTTACACGGCAACCACAGCGACGCAGCCAGAAAATTGTTACAAGAATTTTTACATGAAGCCACACTGCAAGAATTTCGTTGCGTGCGGGTGATACATGGCAAGGGCTTGAACAGCAAAGGTGGCGAAGCTGTACTACGCAACCTCACGCGTCATTGGCTGAGTCAGTATCCACGTGTATTAGCTTATTGCGAAGCACCATCCGCGCAAGGTGGTAGTGGTGCGGTGCTGGTGTTACTTAAAATCAGTAAAATTGATTAACTAGTAAAACATGCTAACGTTTTTCGGGGGGTATCGATTGAATAGTCGATGAGAATAATGTGTGGGCGGCAACATCAACGGGTCTATGTTTGATTTTATTACTTGCGGGGTCGTTACCCAGGAAATTATTATCGTTCCAATTCTTCGATGGCCGGACTGGCCTAGGAACAAATCCACCGCCGCAATTCGGGCAGACGTTATTTAGAAGCGTATCAACACAGGCAGCGCAAAAGGTACATTCATAACTACAGATGCGTGCTTCAAGCGAATCGGGTGGTAGCGGTTTGTTGCAATTTTCACAGCTTGGTCTGAGTTCGAGCATCAACCCACTCCTAAAATGACTAGCTTTTCTTACCCATCACATAAATCATGTACTCAAAAAACACTTCGCACCAATCTTGGTCATTGTCTTTAAGTGAGTGCAGGAGCTTTTGAACTTCAGTGATTGGCCAATTTGGGTTGAATGCCACCAGCATCTTTTCAGGATAAAGCTGACGCATCACATCCAGTCGATCTGCCATTTTTTTAATGCCAGAGAGCATTACTTCGATATCTTTATCCGTTTCCATCTCTGCGGTTAAATCGCCATAAGCCTTGGGATTTTTTTTGGTGAACTCAACAAACTGCGTCAGAATATAAAAGAACTCACCCTTATTATCCTTGCCGACCGTATCGCCCATCATAAACGGCATCACCGACAGTTCCAGCCAGTAATAACCCAACTTTGGGTTACGGTACTTGGATACGCCGATATAACCATTACGCGCCTTGGCACGTTGAATAGCATCATCGAGTAGCAGCTTATCCGAAGCCCGGGTGGCGATTTCCAAATTCTCCAGCATGGCGGGCTTCACCAGGAAAAAATGCGGCGACTCGTCGTATATTTTCCCCGTGTGGATTTGTGTGCGGTAGTAAGTATTGAATAACTTCAATATCAAACTGCCATTCTTTTCCACATCGTAATAATCGCGATTTTCGGTCGCGACTGCTGCGGCTTGTGCCATAAATACCTCTCCTAAATTCTTCGGCCATGCTGTCGATCCCAGCCTGCCAATTGGCGGCAATCATACCTTGGTATGCTAAAATTGCCGTGTAATTCTTGCGTGATTTTATTATCAAATAGCAAAACCGACTACACCATCTATTAAATTAAGGGTGACACCATGAAAAGTAGCCTACTGCTGCTCCTGCTGTTATGTAGCACCAACGCCTTTCCTGCCAGCTACAAATGGGTAGACGAGAACAATCGGACGCATTATTCAGAACAGCCTCCCCCCAATATAAAAGCCAAAGTTTTAACGTCAGTCAGTGGAGGAAACAATGCCGCAGCAAGTTCGCCTGCTGCACCCAAGTCCATTGCAGAACGCGCAGCTGAACTAGACAAGGCTAAGCAGGCAAAAAAAGAAATTGCCGACAAAATGGCCCAAAAGCAAGCCGCTGACGATGTGCTTAAAATAAACTGTGATAACGCAAAAAGAAATTTAGCTTCTCTGCAAGATGGAATTCGCTTGGTTGAAATTGATGCCAATGGGGAACGTTCATACCTGAATGATGAGCAACGACAACAGCGCACTACGAAAGCCCAACAAGATGTTAAAGAAAACTGCAGATAAATTTTGCAGTAAGACTTGGTCGGACAGTTGCTGCTATAAAATTAAAATATCAAGTCGTAATAATCCGCATTGATTGATAATAGCCTTTCCACGATTGACCGCTTTCTGTCATGCGATTTGGCGAAATGACGTGCAAAAAGGTGCCTATTCTGTTGAAAAACTCTTCAAGAGTTTGATCGAAATTTGACGTTATAAATATTAAAATACTGATCATAAAAAAAAGCTGGGAGCCTTGCCATGATGGGGTTTCAGAGTAACAGCCAAGATCGAC
>JABFRF010000151.1 GCA_013141315.1 Gallionella sp.
TGAATCTCGGCGATGCTTTTGACGATAGAAAGTCCGAGTCCACTGCCACTGCCGATGGTGCCAACCGGGCGATAAAACCGTTCTGTCAGCTTGGCTATATCAGCTTGTGCAAGACCCGCTCCATTATCATTAACTGACAAGCAGCTTTGACCTTGTTCGTTACCTATGCTCACCCAAACCGAAGTGCCAGACAACGTGTGACGCACGGCGTTGTCGATCAGATTGCGCAACATTATTTTTAATAGCGCTGGGTTGCCGCGAACAACTTCGTCATCCCCTTCGGTCAGTTCGAGTCGTATATTTTGATTCAAAGCAGTCGGTGCGATGGCGGCAATAACTTGAGCGGCAATGGCTCGCAGCGAGCAGGATTCAGTCACGTCGTCACCCAAATTGTCGAGTCGGGCTAGCGTCAGCAGCTGTTCGATCAGGTGCGCGGCACGATCACAACCGAGTATCGCATTGTCTAGGGCATGATTGCGTTCTGCCTCATTGGACGCTGCTTTGGCGACTTGCGCTTGCGCTTTGATTCCCGCCACGGGGGTGCGCAATTCGTGGGCAGCATCGGCGGTGAAGCGCCTTTCTTTTTTCAATGCGGAGGCCATCCGCTCAAACAATTTATTGAGTCGCTCAATCAGCGGTACCACTTCGCTGGGTGCGTATTGCGTGTCGAGTGGCGCAAGGTTGTCCGGCTCGCGCTGCGCGACTTCTGAGGTGAGTTTAATCAGCGGGCGCAAGCTGCGTGCTACGGCTATCCATAGCAAAAGTGCCAGCAATGGTAATGAGATCAATAACGGTTTGAGTAGATTTCCGGCAATGCTGTGAGCTAAGTCGTCGCGTACCTCAGTGCGTTCAGCAATATGAATCAAGTTTTTGCCCGCATCGTCCCATGTGCTGTACACGCGCCAACTTATTCCTTCGATGACGTTATCACTAAAGCCTTGTTGAATGGTGGCGAGGGGCTGAGAGGGCGCGTTGAGGGAATGCAATCGGAGTGTCTGCCCATCTTCCCATATTTGAAATGCAATACGGCGCGAATATTTGTGTTGCAAAGGCGTATGTTCAGTTTCAACTTCATCGAACTCATGTGATGACTGAACGATCAACAGCGTGGCAGATTGGGCCAGATGTGCATCGAGGATTTCGTTGAATTCTTTGCGAGCATCGTAATAGGTGAACGCGGTTGCCCCTACCCAAACCACAATGATGGTGGTCAATGACAGCAATAGCAGCCTTTTTTTTAGCGAGCCATGACTACGCATCTTAAACATGCCTCTCTGCAGGTATCAAGTAACCAACGCCGCGTATGGTCTCAATCAATTCAGGAAATAGTTTGCGGCGTAAATGATGGATATGTACTTCGACCGCATTGCTTTCTACTTCTTCACCCCATGCGTAGAGCTGCTCCTCGATCTGTGAGCGTGATAACACTCTTCCCACGTTGAGCATCAATGCATGTAGAACCGCGAATTCCTTGGCAGCCAACTCAATGGGATGATGCTGGTAAAAGACCTGATGCGCAGCAGCATCCAGCTCCACGCCGGCAACCTGAAGCGCGGCGGCTACTTTGCCACTGGCACGACGCACCAACGCACGCAGGCGAGCGGACAACTCACCCATATCGAAGGGCTTAATTAAATAATCATCCGCGCCGGCATCCAAACCTTTGATGCGATCTTCCACGGTATCCATTGCAGTGAGAATCAATACCGGTATCGGGCTATTGCGATTGCGCAATCGCTGTAACACTTCCAAGCCTGACATGCGCGGCAAACCCAAATCCAGCACGGCGGCGACATAAGGCTCAGTACTGAGTGCCTGGTCTGCTGCTACGCCGTCTTTCATCCAGTCCACGGCATAGCCCGCTTGCTTTAAGCCGGCTTGAATCGCATCACCCAACAAAAGATCATCTTCAATCACCAATACGCGCATGGAGTTACCTGTCAATCTACGGCATGTTTAGTCTTCATTGTTCTGCTGAGTATTCGTTGCTGCACTGTTGCCTCCCACCAGGCCCGTTGCCGGATAGCCCACCCAAAATGCGATGACGGTTACAAGCATTATGACACCCAGCCAAACGTGCGTGCGACTGATCGCCTGATTCGGTTGAACCGATTTAAAGCCCGTAATCATGGAGCGAACCAGATTTTCACGATGCATAACGCTGCTAACCAGAACACCCGCGACATGCAGCCCAACGATACTTAACATGGCGTAAGACACCCAGTTATGAATATCTTCCAGCACATCGCCACCAATATCTTCAAACACTACTACGCCCGTTGCGCTTGATGCAATACCGAGTGTTAGCAATGCAAATACGGCCACGCTGCCCGCTGGGTTATGCCCCACATAATGTTTAGGTTTGGCTTTAATCAGCGAGACCACATACGCTCTGATTTCACTGAGCTTGAACCAGAATGAACGGAACAGCGCATAGCGGGTGCCAATCAATCCCCAAACCAATCTGAATAGAATGAGCCCCAACAAGGTATAGCCCAACACCACATGTATATCGCGATTACGCTCAGACTCAGCCGTTAAAAAAGCCCCCGTAAACGAGATGACTAATAGCCAATGAAAGACTCGTGTCGGTACATCCCAAACCAGCAACCGTTGACTCATGATGCCTCCTTAATTATCTAGGCATTCTTATATCATCTTCGTTAAAGTCGCCTTTATCCGCTCTGGTGTGGCAAGCGCCGCAATTGGATGGGCTTTTAACTTTGGGATTTTTCCAAACAGCAGGAGAAACCTCGCGGCTGTTATGCTTTTGTTTGAACCAAGCCGATTCAGTGATACGCAAAGGCGAGGTCGGCGCTTTCCAGCGATTAGACGCATTGCTTACCAAAAACGCGGTGATTTCTTTGTTCTCTGCATCTGTTAACGACGCGTCAGAGCCGAAGTGTTTATCCAATCCTGCCATGATTTTGCGCCACGATTCAGCAGGTAACAGATTGGGCGTATAAGCGATGTGGCAATTGGAACATTCCGCTTTAAATTTAGCATTCATTTGTACGCCATACATATCTCTACCGCGATTCTCGCCGATCATTTTGCTACTTTGTCTTTCACCGTATTCTTCATCGTCATCAGCCTGCGCGGCTGACATCGCCACACCCATTGCCAACAAAGCAACAACCAAACCACGTTGTAAAATTTTTTGATACTTAAACATAACGATCTCCTTGGGTTATTTTCTAACGGTAACCAAATAGGCTAGCACATCACCTTTTTCTTGCGGGGTACAAACCCGATCAAGCACGTCTTTGCAATTGCGCTTGAACCATTTTGCGACTTTTGCTTCATCGGTAAAACGTTCCGCATTCGCAGCTGGCGCAAGTGGCTGGATGTCTTTGCTGGTCTTGGCGTGCTTTCCGAGTGCCGCAGGATTCTCAGTATGGCAAGTTGAGCAGCTCCACTCACTACCATGTTTAGTCTTAAAAAAGGATTCACCGCGTGCCGCTGAAAATTCAGTAAAAGATGGATTTTCTTGCTTCGCATCACTTTTTAATGCCGCTATCGTATCGTTCACGGTTTGTGACCATGCGGGCAATGCGCTTAAACCGCCCACTACAACGATTGCCAATGCTGCCAGATGAAATTTGCGTAACATGTTTGAACTCCTTTTGTGCATGACGAGGCCGCACAATAATGAGCCAACCTTAAGGATTGCTTAAGGAAAAATAATCATTTAAAAAATGTGAGAAGTAACGAAAGTCTGGGAACTGAGAGATTATAAAAAATTAGCAGCGTTATACTGTGCGGCAAGAAATATCGCCTTGCCCCCTCGTCACTTTTGAGAGATAACGCCATGAAAAACATTCCATTCGCCATTCTATTGCTGCTCAGCAGCACCGCCTGCAACACGCCTAAAGTTGTACCGCCCATTGAGCCTCCTCTCGTTGTAACTCCTGTGGTCAAGCCACCTGTGGTGCGACCACTCGCAAAGATCGCACTCGCATTGGGTGGCGGTGCGGCGCGCGGCTTTGCTCACGTGGGGGTTATCAAAGCACTGGAGGCGCAAGGCATTTCGCCCGACATCATCGTGGGTACGAGTGCGGGGTCGGTCGTCGGTGCGCTGTATGCTTCTGGACTCAACGGCTTTCAAATCCAAGAGCTTTCGATGTTGATGCAGGAAGACCAATTCCTCGATGGGTCGGGCATGGTCGGATGTATTGCCAAAACAATCGTCTCGAATCAGCGCGGCTGCATCAAGGGGCAAGCGTTGCAGGATTACATTAACAACAACGTCAAAAATCGCCCGATAGAAAAGCTTAACAAAACCTTTGCCGCTGTCGCCACGAATCTGAGTACAGGTGAAATGATGGTGTTTCGTTCGGGCAATACCGGCATGGCAGTTCGCGCCTCTTCGTCCGTGCCGATATTCTTTGAGCCTGTCACCATCAATGGTCAAGATTATGTCGATGGCGGGCTAGTCGCGCCTGTTCCCGCCAGCGTGGCGCGCAGCATAGGTGCAGACTTTGTCATCGCTGTGGATATTTCAGATCGCCCGCAAGACAGAAGCATGGCGGGCATCACCGACATCATGTGGCAAACCTTTTCCATCTTTGGAAAAACCATCAACCGTTATGAACAAGCTAATGCCGATGTGATGGTACGACCCGTGACCTACGGCCTGCCGTCTGTGGATGTCAGTGGCCGCAACAAAGCCGTGCTCGAAGGTGAAAAATCCGTTGCGAAAATTTTGCCTGAGTTAAAAGCCAAGCTGGCGAAACTGAATGAAGAAAAGCATGTGGCGGGGATGCCGTGAATCCTCAGCATTTTAAAATGATACGAACACTAGTCATAAAATCTACGTTGCTTGATAAAACTTATAAATAACTTATACTCGCAGCATGAACACCATCCAATGGTCAGCCAAAGCAGTGCGGCAACTTCGCAAGATTGCAGATAAACGCAAGCGACAAAGTATCTTCGCCGAAGTGCAACATCTGGCAAACTGGCCAGATTGCGAGGGTGACATCAAGCGACTTCAAGGTCGCGATGGATACCGATTACGCATCAGCGACCATCGAGTGATATTTGAAATTGACCAGAGTGGCACGCCAATTATCGTCACCATCATGCAAGTGGAGAAACGAAATGAACGCACCTACTAACATTCAAATTCTGAAAGATGCAAAAGGCAAACCCGCCTTCGCGGTGATTCCTTACTCAGAATTTCTGAGCCTGTCCAAACAACAAGCTCCAACCGTCCCCAACGCGGTGGTCAACAAAGTCATCAACAAAGACATGACACCCGTCCGCGCATGGCGCGAACACCTAGGCCTCACCCAAACAGAAGTTGCGAGTCGACTAGGCATTTCGCAAAGTGCCTATGCTCAGCAAGAAGCCAAAGAACCCATCAGAAAATCCACCCGCGAAAAAATCGCCAAGGCGATGGGGCTAGTGCCTGAACAATTAGCGATTTGAGGCAGGTATTAAAATAGGCTCTGTTCCGATTACGCTGAATGAAGAAAAGCATGCAGTGGAAATGCCGTGGAACAATGGCAGAAAATCAATTTCAAGCAATCATGAAAATTCAATCACAAAAAATTAGGGGCATTCACTTCAAGTGAACGCCCCTAGCTTTGACGCGAAGTTTTTACTAACGTTAAGGCTTAACTTCTGGTGCTGGTGAAGCAGCTGGCGCAGGTGTAACGGTAGTTTCTTCAAGCAACCTTGGAAATAAATAACCGCTACCAAAATCACGGTTGATTACCACCACGCCCGTGAGCACAACTTGATCACCCACGTTGGCCAGTTGCGTAGTCGTACCCGTTAATTCGTTGGTCTCCGCTTTAGCGTCACCCGTGCCATCCTGAATATGAATGAAGTTGCGTTTCTTGATGCCTTTAACCACCTTCACCACCTTGCCTTGCACACTCACCGTTTTCCCCGCGAGCGCGTCGCCATTTTCGTAAATGGAGATCACGGATTTCAAATCATCCGCTGCGCTGGCGTTGAATGATGCCAGCCCCAGTGTGCAAACAAGCCCGGCTAATACGATGGAAAGCAGCTTCATAAAAACTCCTAATTAAAGTTGAAAGTAATTTTAGAAAAATCGGTTGGCAGTATATCATTCGGCTGTCTCACCCAAGCCAATGCTGTAAAAGCATGAGCAATGCGGCATGGCGCAAGAAGGAGCGCAAACTTTATGAACAAACCTCTTAAACCACTTCCCATATTCGCCAGCGAGGCTGAAGAGCGCGCGTTCTGGGAAGCCAACGATTCCGCCGATTATGTAGATTGGACAAAAGCGAAGCGAGCCGTGCTACCGAACCTGAAGCCATCGACCAAAACCATCTCGCTGCGTTTGCCCCAGCACATGCTTGACTCCATCAAGGCGGCAGCAAACTCCAGAGACGTACCGTATCAGTCACTTATCAAGGTTTGGCTGAAAGAGAAGCTGCATAGCCACTGACATGGTGGCATAAGTGAATTTGATACCAAGTGCAAAATGAAAAAAGAGAAACTCAAAATTACCGAATCCTGTGGCAACGTTTTTCTCGACCTCGGCTTCTTGCCGGAAGAAGCAACCATCCTCGCGATGCGTTCCCAACTCATGGGCGAATTGCGCATCAAAATCCGCGACGAAGAATGGACACAAGCCGAAGCCGCGCAAGTACTATGCATCTCACAATCGCGCGTCTCCGACCTGATACGCGGCAAGTTCGAGAAATTCAGTCTGGACATGCTGATCACACTGGCGACCAGAGCGGGAAAGAAAGTTGAATTGAAGATGGCGGCTTGAACGTGGTATTAAGAAACCGTGCTGTCCCCGATTGTTCAAAATAAAAAAGCGGAGTTGTTAATGAATAAAATAAAAATCATGCTTTTTGTGGTAGCCACATTGTCTTCATCAAGTGTTTTGGGTAGGTGCGAGGGAGATAATAAAACAATTTTTTCATGTGCTACTAAAGATGAAAAGCAAATCGAAGTTTGCGACGTAAAAGGGGATATTGCGTATTCGTTTGGCAAGCAGCAAGGAAAGCCAGAAATATTAGTTATGGTTTCTCGCAATGAAGCTTCGATAAACCAGTGGGATGGGATGGGGAGATATGAATCTTATTCTGTGGATATTCCAAATGGGAACACAATTTACAATGTGTTTTGGGGGATGGACAGGCTCGAAGAAGATCATCCTGTTGAAGCAGGAGTAAATGTCTTCGTTAACAAAAAATCAATGGCAATCGTGAAATGTATTGGCGTAGATATTGTTAACAACATTCCACGAATTGAGCTTCATACAACTGAAAATATGAGAGTGTCCGAACAGGATGCAGCGAGCAGGGAAAATATTTTGCAAGAAGGCAACCCTAAGGCTGACCGCAATGATTATTCTCCACCGTTGCAAACAACTAAAAAATCAGTTGTCGCGTATACAACAAACAATAAATCTATCGCGTCATTCTTTGGTTGGGTTGGTATTGCATGTCTTGCGTTGCTAGCTATCCTTGAACCGAAAGCCCCCAAACGGGATGGACGTTTTAAAACTGGCTACAAGAACAACGAAGCCCCTCTAAAAAAGTCTCCGACGGTGATTAAAACTCAAATATTCGCCGTCGTTACAGGAATCATCTCGGCTCTGTTATGGAATTTTCTAGGATAGTTTGAGGGGGAAATCCAATTGTCTGCGCGTTCATATTTTCCCTGATGTGGTTTTGATACCAAATGTTCAATAGTATCGGATACCCAAAGCACACTTGTTTTGCGAAAATCGCACTCATGATTAAGTCAGCACCAGTAGCTGAAATTAAACAATAATGATTTAAAGGAAAGATGATGACCAAGAATGAAATACCGGAAATTGCAAAAATATTACTTGAGGATCTATTAGACGAACCAGGGAGCATTCTCTATAGCGGACATGCAACACTTAAACCAAATGATGTGTATCTATTAGGGTTTAATCCAGGTGGTGCTGGTGGCAACCCATTACGATATAGCATTGATAATATGCTAACCAACGAGAGTAATGCATACCTAGATGAAAGTTGGGAAAACCTGAATGGAACTTGGGGAGAAGGTGAAGCCCCTCTACAAAAAAGAATTTGCTGGCTACTTGAAAACATAGGCCTAGATCCAAGAGAAATTTGCACTAGCAATCTGATATTTATGCAAAGCCGTGAAGCTAATGGCATTAACTATAATCTAGCCAAACGATGTTGGCCTGTGCATGAAGCTATTCTTGAGATAGTAAAGCCTAAACTTATTATCGCCTTTGGTAACTCGGAAGTATCGCCGTATGGCTACATGCATAGCATGCTGGGGGGTATAGAAGAATGTCTTCCGTCCGGACATGGTAGTTGGAGTGTCAAAGGCTTTGAGTGCAATATAAATGGGAAGTTAGTTTATGTCGCGGGCTTACCTCATTTGAGCAGGTATTCACCTGTTGGCAAAAATCACGTGGTTGAATGGTTATTAAATAAATTTCATTTATAGTAGAGTAATTAGGGACAGCACGAATTAAAATCACATACCAATAAAGCCCAGCATCGCGGGGCTTTTACAGGTCTCAGCGTTTATCTTGGTTCATCCACACGAACTGCTTCTCCCTCAATCACTTGCCCCTTGAGTTCCGCGTCTGCAAAGATGTCGCTTTGTTTGGTCGCGCCGCTTGGTGGTGGAAAGTTTTGACTAAATGAATAATTAGGGACAGCCACGGTTTCAAGCCGCCTTGAGCATAAAGTCCACATGGATGGCACCAAACGGAAAGACGATCATTCCATCGTCTGTTTTTGACAGCAACCCCGCGTTAAGCAGCGCAGTCACATCACCATGCACGGCTTTGACATCGCGCTCCACACGCCGCGCCGCCTCGCGTATAGACATAGCGCCCGCGCCCGTCATCACATTCAGCAGCTCCCAGCGTTTTCCGGACAATACCTTGAACATCAGCTCGGGCGACTCAAAGCTGATGCGCGGCGCAGAAGCCTTGCCGCTCTTCCAAGTCTGAGTGAAATCACCCAGTGTGTCCGTCAAGGGTTGTACATCAATCGTTACTGTTTTCATCACGCCACCTCTTCACATCTTCAAAAAAATCCGCCACTAATTTATCTATCGAGACAAAACGGTATTTCACTTCCTTGCCGCTCACATGCTTATGGTCACCCTTGCCCGCCTCATTGTCGTAACGCAACACACATTCACCTACAGCCACGAACGCCAGCCGATATTTGTAGTGATGCTTGCTGCCAGCAAGCGGTTCAGGCACTTCCCAAAGCACCAGTTCAGCAAATGCCTGTTCTGCAACTGGTACGCGGCGGTTGAATAATTCGCGGGCTTTCATGTTGGAGACAATAACAACAGCCTAGAGTGTTGTCAACTAGACCAACAGTGTGAGTTTTCCGATCATGGTTAGCTATGCTGATGAAAGTGCCAGCCACGTCGACAAAAGATGGCAAACAAGTGGCGCAGTTGGGAGTGAAGGCTTTTACCTGACTCAGCGTTTAACCCTGATGACGGATTCATCCACACGAACCGCCTCGCCCTCGATCACTTGCCCTTTGAGTTCTGCGTCCGCAAAAATGTCGCTCTGTTTGTTTGCACCGCTTGGCGGTGGAAAGTTTTGCCTGTGTTGTTTCATCTGCTTGCGCAGTTCGCGCGTTTTCCACCAGAAGATACTGCCGCCTATCACGACCAAAATCAGTAGGACGGTCAGGATTACCGCTGAGAACATCAGCGCCAAACCCGCCAAGGCAATCGTCATGACAGTCGCGACTATTTTGCGCAACAGGCTGGGAGGGCGGGTTGAAGAGTAGGCGATATATTTCATCTTCAATGTGTCGTTGATTACATGCTTTATTGATCCGGCGCGAATTGAACTTGATAACCGTTCGTGCTGAGCCAGTCGAAGCACAAGAGTCCATTCACATTTCGACAAGCTCAATGCGAACGGATTCGCGGTTAAACAGTGCCTGATCAATAGTTAGGGGGCTGCGGAAGCGATCTCAAACCGCTACCCTCCCCACTATCCGCTTTACTTGTGCTCCACCAACGACACATCACGAACCGCGCCCTTGTCTGCCGACGTTACCATCGCGGCGTAGGCGCGCAATGCGGCGGAGACTTTGCGCGGACGCTCTGCGGCGGGCTTCCAACCTTGTTTGCCTTTTGCATCCATCGCCGCGCGGCGCTGCGCCAGTTCACTTTCACTGATTGCCAAATTGATGGTGCGATTCGGAATATCGATCTCGATGCAGTCACCCTCTTGAACTAACCCGATAGCCCCGCCACTTGCCGCTTCAGGCGAGACATGGCCAATACTCAATCCCGATGTCCCCCCCGAAAAACGTCCATCGGTGAGTAGCGCACACGCTTTGCCCAGCCCTTTGGATTTGAGATAGGAGGTGGGGTACAGCATTTCTTGCATGCCCGGGCCACCTTTGGGGCCTTCGTAACGAATCACCACCACATCACCCGCGACGACTTGATCGGCAAGAATGCCTGCGGTGGCGGCATCCTGGCTTTCAAACACGCGCGCGCGTCCGCTGAATTTCAAGATGCTCTCATCCACGCCTGCGGTCTTCACGATGCAACCATCGAGCGCGATGTTGCCGTGTAACACCGCCAAGCCCCCATCTTTAGAATAGGCGTGGGCATTGTCGCGTATGCAGCCTTTGGCACGATCCGCATCCAACTCGGGGTACAACATGGATTGTGAGAAGGCGATGGTGGTGATGATGCCGCCAGGGGCGGAACGGAAAAATTTCTTCGCTTCTTCATTATCGGTCTGCGCGATGTCCCATTGCTTGAGACCTTCACGCATCGTTTTGCTATGCACGGTGCTGACTTCGCCATGCAACAAACCCGCACGATCCAGCTCACCCAAGATGGCGGGAATGCCGCCTGCGCGATGCACATCTTCCAAGTGATATTCAGAAGAAGGCGCAACCTTGCACAGCGTTGGCACGTGGCGTGACAGCCTATCCATATCCTTCATGGTGAAGTCCACCCCCGCTTCACTGGCGATGGCAAGAATGTGAAGCACCGTATTGGTCGAGCCGCCCATGGCGATGTCCAAGGTCATCGCGTTTTCAAAGGCATCAAAGGTGGCGATGTTGCGCGGCAACACGGATGAATCGTCCTGCTCGTAATAGCGTTTGCACAGTTCAACGACGGTGCGGCCTGCGCGCAGAAATAATTGTTTACGTTCAGCGTGGGTGGCCACCAATGAACCGTTACCCGGCAACGACAATCCCAGTGCTTCGGTCAAACAGTTCATCGAATTGGCAGTGAACATGCCCGAGCAAGAGCCGCACGTTGGGCAGGCAGAACGTTCAATCGCCTCCACATCCGCATCGCTCACACGACTGTCTGCCGCCGCCACCATCGCATCCACCAGATCCAGTCCGACGACTTTGCCTTTCAAGGTGACCTTGCCAGCCTCCATCGGCCCGCCAGAAACGAACACCACGGGGATGTTCAAACGCATCGCCGCCATCAACATGCCCGGCGTGATTTTGTCGCAATTGGAAATACACACCAGCGCATCGGCGCAATGCGCATTGCACATGTACTCCACCGAATCCGCGATAAGGTCGCGCGAGGGTAAGGAATACAACATGCCGTCGTGGCCCATGGCGATGCCGTCATCCACCGCGATGGTGTTGAACTCCTTGGCGATGCCGCCCGCCTTTTCGATCTCGCGCGCCACCATCTGCCCCAAGTCTTTCAGGTGCACGTGGCCGGGGACGAACTGGGTAAAAGAGTTGGCGATAGCGATGATGGGCTTGCCGAAGTCGCCGTCTTTCATGCCAGTCGCGCGCCACAAAGAGCGTGCACCCGCCATGTTGCGACCATGAGTAGAAGTACGTGAGCGATATTGAGGCATGGCGATAAATCCTGAAATTGAATAGGAGGTAATTCTAAACCATTGCGAGGGCTAGCCCCAACTTGGCGTATTAAAAATAACACGGCAAAACAATACTGCTCGTGTTTTAAAACCTTGACTGTAAGTTTGTCGGTTATTGGCAGTATCGTTCGACACCTATTTTTGTTCACCTATAATGCCCGTTCACATTTGGCGAAGGGAGTCAGTCATGCAAACTATACTGGACGCTATCGGCTCAACTCCACTGATTCAGGTGGATGGAATATGGGTCAAGCTGGAGTTCCTAAATCCATCTGGATCGATCAAAGCGCGCATTGCGAAATATATGGTTGAACGCGCTGAACGCGAGGGGCTGCTGAAGGCGGGTGACACCATCGTGGAGGCGAGCAGTGGCAATACCGGTAACGCGATGAGTATGGTCGCTGCCGTTAAGGGTTACAAGATGTTGGTGTTGATGCCGAATGGCTTGAGCCGCGAGCGCACTGCGATCTCGCGGGCTTATGGTGCGGAGGTACGCATCATTGGTGATTTTCATGTGACCGATGCGCTGGCCGAAGTGCGCAGGCTAGGCAAGTTGCCCGGTTATTTTGCGCCGCAACAATTCGATAACGAGTGGAACGTGGATGAAAACCGAGAGTGGTTGGGGCAGGAGATTCTGGCGCAATTGCCTGCTGGTGTATTGCCTGATGCAGTAGTCGGCGGTGTGGGTACGGGTGGGACTATCGTCGGTGTTGGGCAGGCGTTCAAAGCGGTGAATCCGGCCTGCAGGGTGGCCGCACTTGAGCCGAGCGAGTCCTGCACGATACTCTGCGGTGAGATCGCCAAGCATTTGATTGAGGGAATCGCCGATGGGTTTGTGCCTGGTATCGTTCAGCGCCATCGCGACGAGCTGGATGAGATTGTTACGGTCGAGTCTGCTGATGCCATAACGGAGATGCGCCGACTGGCGCGTGAGCATGGTATTTTTGTGGGCCCCTCATCTGGCGCGCACTTGATTGCTGCAAGAGAATTGCGTGAGCGGCACAAACTAGAAAATGTCGTCACGTTTTTTTGCGACAAAGGTGAGAAATACATCACCGACTACTGGCTGTGAAAAGTCTCCTCAGAGGGATTAACCCCGCATGTTGATTAAACCCACCAAGCCTTACTTATCGGAGCTTAACGGCATCCTCTCGTTGCAATTTGATGAGTGGTCGATACAAAGCGAGATGAGTATTGATGACACAGATGAGTTGGTGATTCCCTATACCCGCGTGATGATGAGTTTTTTATTGCTGGTGCCCACGCCCAAGCATGTCGCGATGATTGGGCTGGGTGGCGGTTCGGTGGCGAAGTATTGTTACCGCTATTTGCCGGATGCCCAAGTTACCGCAGTGGAAATCAGTGCCGAAGTGATTGCACTGCGTAATGAATTTGCTATCCCCAAAGATGATGCGCGCTTGAGTGTATTGTTGGGTGATGGCGCAGTGTGGGTGGCGGAAACTGATAGTCGCCCCGATGTGCTGATTGTGGATGGATTTGATGCGGATGGTTTGCCAGCGCAATTATGCAGCCAAGCTTTTTACGATGATTGTTATACCGCGTTGGCGGACAACGGCATTCTTGTCGTCAATATCTGGAAAGGTTATCCGCGCTACGATGAATACCTGTCGCGTCTCAATAATAGTTTTGACGGGAACAAGATAATTATGGATGCAGGAGATGATTTGAATCACATCGTACTCGCTGTAAAAAATGGCGCGTTCCCGCCTTCCGCTGCCAGCATTCGTTACCACGCAAATATGTTAACTCAATCGCATGCATTAAATTTTCAGGCGAAAGCCAATAGGCTGATACGGGCGCTGCCCAAGGGCGAAACATGATGGATGCTACAACGCTTCAATCTGCTTTACCGACACGTGTTGACCAACTGCGCCAACGTCTGCGTGATTTGGGCGCTAAGCCTTGCCACGAAGATAGGCTGTTGCGCGGCTGGAGTCAGGTTGGTTCCTACGATAGAGCGCACAGTGCTGCCGATGAATTTTTCCCGCTTGCAATGCGCAATGCGTTACCCACCATCGAAGCGGAGTTCAATGGTCTGGCGCAGTTGCGCAGTGAATATCCTGCCAACGGTCATGGTAGCCATGACCGCTCCCCCACCCTAACCCTCCCCCGCAATGCGGGAGAGGGGACAAACGATGCGCTACGCGCATCTTCTAATAACGATGAAGTCGCACGGTTGTTGGTTGAGCTGCATGACGGCCAGATGGTGGAGAGCGTGCTGCTGCCACGTGGCGGCTTGTGTGTTTCGACGCAGGTGGGGTGTGCGGTAGGTTGTGTATTCTGCATGAGTGGCCGTGCCGGTTTGCAACGCCAGCTCGGTAGCGCCGAAATCGTCGCGCAAGTGGTGCTCGCACGTAAACGCCGCGCGGTGAGCAAGGTGGTATTTATGGGTATGGGTGAGCCGGCACATAATCTCGACAACGTGCTTGAAGCGATTGATTTGCTGGGCACACAGGGCAACATCGGGCATAAGAATTTAGTGCTTTCGACGGTGGGGGATTTGCGCGTGTTTGAGCGGTTATCGCTCGAAAAAATAAAGCCAGCACTCGCGCTTTCATTGCATAGCACTGATGCGACACTGCGCGCCAAGCTTTTGCCCCGCGCACCCGAAATCGTTATCGAAGAGTTGGTAGATCGCGGCGAAAACTATGCGCGCGCCACGGGTTACCCAATTCAATATCAATGGACGTTGCTCGAAGGCATCAACGACAGCGAAGACGAGGTGGAAGGCATAGCCCGTTTACTTGCCGGAAAATACGCGGTGATGAATTTCATTCCTTTCAACGCAGTGGATGGCCTAGCCTATTGCCGCCCATCTGCTGAACGAATTGCATGCATGGTGAGCACACTCAAACAGCATGGCATCCTTGCCAAAGTTCGCGACTCGGCAGGGCAGGAAATTGAAGGGGCATGTGGGCAGTTAAGAGCGCGTGCGGTGAAAGCGACGCGGGTTCGAAGTAAATCCGAATCCGTCATTGGTAAAACTACTAGCCAATCCACTAAGTCAGCAAGCTGACAAGTGGCTGGTTATCCCGCGAAAGCGGGAGTCCAGTTAATTTGACAGGCTGCATTCCCGCTTTTGCGGGAATGACATTTTATTCAACCTGAGAAACTGGAGTAATCACAGCACAATAACCCTTCGCGTTGTTCTTCCATTTATTTTCCCCCACCCCGCTATAATCCGCGCTTTCAAAATTACTGGAATTCATTGTGTCTGATCGTTTAGCCGTGTTACCGCAATATCTGATGCCCAAGCAGTTGCTGACTGTGTTGGCAGGCAAATTCGCCAGTGCCCGTTTGGGCGGATTGACCACGGCGGTGATACGCCGCTTTGTGGCGCGCTACAGGGTGAACATGCAGGAGGCAGAAAATTCCGACATAACCAGTTATGCCAGTTTCAATGATTTCTTCACACGGCCCTTGCGCGAAGGTGCGCGACAGCTAGCAGAGTCCGATTTCATCTGTCCGGTGGATGGCGCGATCAGTCAGTTCGGCGCAATCGAACGTGACAGTATTTTTCAAGCCAAAGGCCACAGCTACACCACGACTGCGTTAGTGGGTGGTGATGCAAATTTGGCGGCGCAATTTGCCGACGGCAGTTTTGCCACGCTGTATCTCAGCCCCAAGGATTACCACCGTATCCACATGCCGTGCGCGGGACGTTTGCGTCGCATGATTTATGTGCCGGGTGAATTGTTCTCGGTGAACCCAACGACTGCACGCGGCGTACCTGGTTTGTTCGCGCGCAACGAGCGCGTGGTGTGCGTGTTCGATAGCGATTTCGGGCAGTTTGTGTTGACATTAGTTGGTGCAACGATTGTCGGAAGCATGGCCACAGTGTGGCATGGCATCGTCAACCCGCCACGTTCGTGCGCGATACGCGAGTGGCACTACGACGGTCAGGAAGTTGCATTGCAAAAGGGTCAGGAGATGGGTCGTTTTCTGCTTGGCTCAACTGTCGTGATGTTGTTCCCGAAAGACACGCTGTGCTTCACTCCAACTTGGCAACCCACCAAGGCAATACACATGGGTGAGGCAATGGGTAGCAAGCCAGCTTGATCTGCGTTTTTTCATTTTATGAATAAAATCGCGCCGACCAAAACTGAAATCTCGTTGCTGGAGCCTTTCGTCGGCCTCACACTAGAGCACATCCTTGTGCCGGCAACTACCGTTGAATTTGCCTCGGCTACTTCTGAAATCATGGCAGCGGGCATGGTGGGTTTTGATACCGAATCCAAGCCGACGTTTGTTGTCGGGGATGTCAGTGAAGGGCCACACGTGGTGCAATTTGCGTTGCATGACAAAGCATTTCTGTTTCAACTGCATCGCGCCGAAGGGCATTCATTTTTGATCGAGTTATTGCAATCGGAACAGCTCATCAAAGTGGGCTTTGGCCTGAGGTCAGATCGCAAACATATTCTTGCGAAACTGGGTGTGCATTTCAATGCGGTGGTCGATCTCAACACGGTATTCAGCAAAGACGGTTATCACAAGGAAATGGGGGTGCGGGCAGCGGTGGCACAAGTGTTCAAGCAACGCTTCGCCAAGGCGCGACATGTCACTACCTCTAATTGGTCACAGCTGCAACTTACACCACAACAAATGCTTTATGCAGCAAATGATGCTTATGCGGCATTGAAAGTTTTAGAAGCGTTAAATATGCGCTGTGATGATTTGCCCATCATTAAAAAAGAACATTCGTTAAACCTTGATCCTGCTTAATCCACATCAACGTCTTATATCTTAGTAAGTGCATGCTGCATTGAACGGAAATCGGTCTCGCCTCTTTGCTTTTTCATAGCCACTGGAACGCACTTATCTGCCGTCGCAATACTTGAGGAAAATATTAAATGTACGCATTTAGATTTCGCACATTTAAGTATTCCTTAAGTTTGAACTTCTATTGTGTGAACCACCTGATGTCATCAGGTGGCAGATTACAGATTAGGTGTTCAAATAACTTCTAGGAGATAGTCATGAAAAAATATCATTTACTCGCAGCACTTCTAATCGGCTTGCAAGGCATGATTGGTGGCGTACAAGCGGCAACACTTAAACAAGGCGCGGCCTCAGAGCCTAGTGCTGGCACAATATGGACTGAGCCTAAGACAGGAATGGAATTCGTATGGGCACCTGCAGGTTGCTTCCAAATGGGCGGCGATGGTGAGGCGTTTGAAAAACCTGTGCATAAAGTGTGTCTTAAAGGATTTTGGATAGGGCGCTATGAGGTCACGCAAAAGCAATATCAGCAAATCGTGGGTTCAAATCAAAGCCTTTTCCAGGGTGAAAACAATCCGGTTGAACGAATCAATTGGCATGATGCCACTGACTTTGGTAAAAAAATGAGCGCTACTACTAATACGGCAATACGCTTGCCTACTGAAGCAGAGTGGGAGTATGCATGTCGTGCAGGCGGTTTGCATGACAAATATTGTGGCGGTGATGAGCCCAATAAATTAGGCTGGTTCTCAAACAACAGTGGCATGACCACCCATCCAGTCGGGCAATTGGCAGCGAACGCTTGGGGTTTATATGACATGAGTGGCAATGCCTGGGAATGGACGCAAGATTGTCAAAGTGCAAACTATAAAGGCGCGCCAACAAATGGTGCATCTTGGCATAGTGGAAACTGCGGCATGCGCGTAGGACGAGGCGGTGCTTGGAACAATAGCGCGGATGTGTTGCTGGCTTCTCATCGCAAGTTCGATGATATGGGTGGTCGGGATAGTATCAATGGATTGCGCGTTGTACGAGCATCTCAATAATCAAAGTGTTAAGCTGACTCCTCGAAATGTGAGGAGTCAGCATGAGTAGCAAAGAGTAAACTGCATGTCTCATTCAACCGAATTCAGGTTTGAAGCGTTAATGTTCATGCTTCATCAAAAGAGTTACAGCGTTTTTGCGTAAAACTTGCAGTCAAGGAGAATCACAATGAAATCATGTTCTGTATCAAAAATGACATTGCCTCAAATGGTTAGTTCTAGCGTGGTGCTGTTTGCGTTGGTATTGAGCTATGTAACTCATGCGCGTGCGGAGGATCGTTTCTCAGGCATGCTAGGAATTGCTACTCAGAAACCTGATGCACCACAGCGTGCGCCAGAAGGTCGCCGTCCAGAAAAACGTGTTGGACAGCCTAGAGCTGAAGGTCCGAGAGAGCGGCAAGTAGAACGTCGCCACGAAAGGCGTGAGGAAAGACGCGATGAGTGGCGCGATGAACGACGTGCCGATAGGCAATTTGATCGTCGTGTAGAACGCATTGAGCGTCATCAAGAACGTCGTGTCTATCGACAACCTGTTTGGCGTGGCGATATTCGCTATTTTGATCGCCACGATCTCCCGCGCTGGCGTGGTGGTGCTTGGCGACATGCTAGGCATGACGGTAGGTTAGGCTGGTGGTGGGTTGTTGGAGGTGGATCATGGTACTTCTATTCACAACCTGTGTATCCCTATCCTGACCCCTATATTCCGTCAGTAGTGGTGACGCAATCTGAGCCTGTGGAATCAACCCCGGATATCGTAGTTGCTCCGGCGACAGCTAGCCAATCATGGTATTACTGTGAGTCATCACAAGGTTACTACCCCTATACCGCTTCGTGTCCCGAAGGCTGGAAATCTGTTCCTGCAACGCCCCCAGCAAATCCTTCACCTGCTCAATAGGAGACTATTATGTGGAACAATAAACTTATTTTCGGCGCAGCAGCCATCGTATTGGTTGGGTGTGCCTCTATGCCCAGTGGTCCGAGGGTTGCAGTGATGCCTGCTCCTGGCAAGCCGTTTGAATTGTTTGTTCAAGAAGATCAAATCTGTCGTCAATACGCCACCCAATCTATCGGTCAATCGGTGAACGAATTTGGTCGACAATCTTTTGCCAATTCTGCCGCAGCAGGTGTGGCAATCGGTGCGGTTGCCGGTGGATTGATGGGCGGACATGATGGCGTTGCTTCGGGTGCAGGTACTGGGTTGTTGATGGGTAGCATGATAGGTGCGGGCGAAAATGACTATGGCGTATCGGAAGCGCAACGCCGTTACGACATCGCTTACCAACAATGCATGTACGCTAAAGGCAATCAATTACCCGGTCAGCGGTATCAAAACAATGTGAATTATCCACCGCCCCCTCCTCCGCAACGTTAGTTAAGGAAGCTCTGCAATAGTCGCAAATATGGTTCGATACATTTTTCGTTCGTCCTGAGTGCCGCGCCTAGTGCGGTGTATCGAAGGAACGAACGAAAAACACTCACCACGAACGGTCTTTTGCAGAGCTTCCTTAAGGCAAGATAATGGAGAGCGGAGTTACTTAACCAACTCCGCTTTCTCTATCGTCACGCTATACAGATTTAATTCAGCAGGTGTTTTTAAGCGCACATTCGGCACAGTGACTTGTCCTTGCTGATTGGGGCCGATGTTAGCTGCAATCACTAATGGCTGGCTTTGAGCGTTAGGTTGTCTTGTTGCAGCGTCATAGCGCACTAAGCGAACTTGCACATGTGCAACGGCAACATTGGTAGGATTTTGCACCACCGCAAATACGTTCCCTTTGGCATCCATTTGCGCAGCACCTTGCAAATACTTGGCAGGATTGCGCGGCAAGTCGAGATGCGTGTATCGCTCGGTGGATGATTTCCCGACATCGGAATCCGAGTCCGCCGCAATCTCGTAATGTTTCAACGCGGCATCCACATCACCGCGACCTTCCGCAAGCTGCCCCAGCAAATAAAAGCTGGGCGCAGTGGGTAACAATTCATTGCTGGCATTCAACGCCGTTTCAGCTTCAGCCTTGCGACCCAAATTATTCAGCGCGATGCCGCTCTGCACATGCGGACGGAAATAATCGGGCTGCATTTTGATGGCTTTTTCGTAATAGCTTAGTGCTTCTTTATTTTGCTTTTTCGACATTGCCACATCACCTAGTAGCTCCTGAAAACGCGCCTCGCGTGGTTCGGCGGCTATGGCTTGTTTGGCAAGGGTAGTGGCTTTCGCCGCATCGCCTTTGGCTAACGCTTTCACGCCATCGTCGTAATCTTTGTAAGCTGCTTGCGTGGATTTTAATTTGCCGACTTTTTGCGCGTAGATTTCTTTGCCCCATACACCGCCTTCACCCAGCTCTGCGAGTGCCACTTTGTTGGCGGCAACACGCTCTTCCGATGGTGGATGGCTGGCGAATAACCCTTCTATGAAATTCGATTTGTGATCTTGGCTCAAGCGCACAAACGTTTCTTGCAATGTCACGGCAGCGCGGGGGTCGTAGCCCGCTTTTTTCATGTACGCCATGCCGTATTTGTCGGCTTCAGATTCATCATCGCGGCCAAACTTGGTGGAGATAAGTTGCGAGCTGAGTTGCGCACCACCCACAATCAAATTCGCATAGCTTTTATCTTGCGCCGCAATGCCCGCCGCCATCACCGCGCCTTGCAGCAACATGCCGTGCTCCATACTCTGCGCACCGTGCCGTGCGGCGGCATGAACAATCTCATGCCCCAACACCGCTGCCAGTTCCGCCTCGCTATTCAACTCGTAAAGCAAGCCGCGATTGAACGCGATCTTCCCGCCCGGCATCGCCCAAGCATTGGGCACAGAATCATTCAGCACCACAAATTCATAAGGCAATTGCCGATCCGAAACCGCGCCGAGTTTATTGCCCACACTCTGCACATAAGCGGTTAACTCAGGGTCAATCACATAATCGCCGCCTTGCTGTTGACGCGCGGGCGCATAGTTTTTTTGCCCCATATCAATTTCTTGCGATTCAGAAACAAATTGAAACTCGCGCTTGTGCGTGACGGGGTTCGTGCCACAACCCACTAATGAAAGTAGCAAGGCTGTAATGGCAAATTGGTAGAGATTAGGTTTAATCATCATGCGCTCCTTATGACTGATAGCCGACTAAGATTGTAACGTAACAGAAGATTAAAATTGCTTCACGAAAAAGCGAAGGATGTTGCCTGTACAGCTGGAATAACTAAAAAATCGTGCGTTAATCTGACCTATCTAACAACATTTCCAACCTAAAACTGATGGCAGGGTTCGCCTTGAAATTATCCGCCTTGGGAAAATGCACCTGCGGACTCACTTCCAAAAACACCCATTGCTTGTGCAAGCGATAACGGTACTGCATCAACGCCACGTACTCGTTCAATTGCCACTGCGGGTTGCTCACACCTGTCGCGCTTGCTTGATACAGCAAAGCAGAGCGTTCATTCAAATTTTGATAAACAGAAAAATCCTGACGCAAATCGAAGTTCTGTTTATCGTTCAGCCACGTTGCATTGCTGGTGGCACGAAACAGCATCGGCTCACTCAAAATACGCTCCACGTCTATCTGCGTGGTTTCGCCCGCACCGATAGTATTGAACCAGAACACCGTCTCCGCCGCTTTCAGCCGCCACTCGTTGATCGGGATGGCATAGCTGCCGCGTGCGCGTGCGAAGGGATTGGTATGTATGCCTTGAAACTTCACACCCAGATCGGAACTCAAGTGCCAAGGCTTCTCCTGCTCCTTGGCTTTTTCATAACGCACCGCTGCGGCATAACTCTCGGGACCCAACACTTTCTTCAGCGGTGTGGTCTGTGCCTGCTTGGGCTCACCTGTGACATTTTTATCGGGGTTGGTTTCCAACAACAAATGAAAACGTTTCTCAGTCGAAGGCAAATCCAGCTTGGCTCGCCCCGACAATACAAAATTGCGATCACCACCGTAACGCGCCACCCTGACCAAATCCAATTGCACCAGACTATTGTTACTCTCCTGATAATTGCGATCATCGGCAAAAAAACTGTCGAGGCTACGCGTGAAACTGACGAACTTGCTGGACAAATAGTCGCGCTCTTCATCTACATAACTGAAGGGGTCGACTAGCAGAGCAGGGGGGGCGAATGGCTGATTAGTTGATTCGGAAGGTGGTGACTGAACGGGCTGCTCTGCAGCAAAAGAACTAAATGAAAAAAATAATGTACAGCTTAGTAACAGCCCGTAGGTAGCCTGAACAATCGAAATCGACTTTCGTTCATCAACATTCATAACGATAAATATTTCGCATCCCTTAACTATCCTTGTCCCATGTTCGCTTTACAAGCGCAGCTATCTTGGCG
>JABFRF010000175.1 GCA_013141315.1 Gallionella sp.
GTAACCGACGTGGCGCGCTACGACATAACCAAGCTTGCCGAAGCAATGTTAACGGGCAACGCGGCGCGCTTCGTGCGCATCCTCGATGGATTGCGTGGCGAAGGAACGGCTACCGTGTTGGTACTGTGGGCAATGAGTGAAGAGATACGCAAACTGGGCAAAGTGCTGCAAGCCATGCAGCGCGGCGCAAATGTCAGCAATGCCATGCGCGATGCTCGTGTGTGGGGCGCGAGCACCAGCTTGATCGAAAACGCCACACGCCGATTCAAACTTCCTTCGGTTAAAAATGCCATTCGACATGCTGCACTGCTCGACAAAACCATCAAAGGTTTGCGTCAAGGCGATGTGTGGGATGAATTGATGCAGTTAGGTTTACGATTCACTAAATAGCGTCAAGGACTTTTCAGGAGTTGACTATGCACCGCATGTTTTTCACTGTTCTTATTATGCTTGTACAAACTTCACAGTTTGCTATGGCGATGGATAATGACGGTGCATGGTACGAGGGGTGTCCTAAAGAAATACATAATGTTTTCGAGTGCAAACAGCATTTGGAAGGCGAAATTGTCAAAAAATACCCCGCCCTCATTAGCCGCAAGGACTCTAACCTCATAATTAAACTTGCTAATGGTCGAGTCAAGGTTCTTGCCAACATTAGGGATGAAGAAAATGAAGATCAAACCCAAGTCTTTGCCTTTGTGAAATATTTTCCCATCATTCAATATGGCTTGTTGTATGTCCAGTTTTCTGAAGGCGGGTCTTACTATTTGATTGATTTGAAAACAGGGGTTCGGACATTAGTTAGAGGCGAGGCTGTGCTATCTCCTGATAATCGACGGTTTGCCATTTTTAATGCCGATGTTATAGCGGGATATTCGCCAAATATCCTATCCGTTTACATGATTGGCACCAAAGGTCTTGTTCAGGAATTTGATACACAACCGAATGAATGGGGTCCTGTTAATCTTAAATGGAGTAACAATCAAACTGTGGTTTTCGACAAACTTGTATGCTGCGAAAATCTCCACAATGAAAAGCTTGTGCTTCGTTTTCTTGGTAAGGATATTACGAAAAAGGGAAAGTGGAGTATCGCTAATTGATTTACGACTCCAAGTTTCGACGATGAGTACCATTTTATTAGTCATCACCAATCTACCCGACGCTGCGTCCGCCGCCAAGCTCGCGCAGCAGTTAATCGAAGCGCGTGCTGCCGCGTGTGTAAACCAACTCGCGCCGTGTATCTCAACCTATCGCTGGCAAGGTAAAATCGAAACCGCGACGGAGGTGCCGCTGCTCATCAAAACCACTCAAGCGGCTTATCCGCGACTTGAAAAACTCATACGGGCGGCGCATCCTTACGAACTACCTGAAATTATCGCTGTCCCAGTGTCCATCGGCTTACCCGCTTATTTAGATTGGGTCGCCACAGAAACCAAGGAATAACCATGCGTTTTGTTTTACTGCTTTTGATTTTTTTCACCGCTCCTTTTGCCCACGCTGGCTTTTTGGACAACCTCTCCAATATGGGTGGAACGAAGCAGCCCAAATTCTTGCCACCCGACGAAGCCTTTCAGTTAAAGCTGATAGCGCGTGATGCGCACACGTTGCAAGCCAGCTTTACCATCACGGAAGGCTATTATTTGTATCGTGACAAGATCAAGCTGTCGAGCAAAGATGGAGCAATCAAAATCACGCCAAACTTGCCGCAAGGCGACATGAAGAACGATCCAAATTTTGGGCCAACTCAGGTATTCCATCATTCCTTTAAAGCAGACGCCGCGCTGGAAGGCACAGCTGATGCGGCTTACAGCGTTACGGTAGATGCCGTATATCAAGGCTGTAGCGAGCAAGGCTTGTGCTATCCGCCTATCAATAAAACGCTGGTGGTAGATTTAACGCCTGCAACTTTTACTGCTGCGCCAAGTACCGCAACCGTCAACACAGCACCTACTCAATCTTCGGTTACGCCATCTGAAAACGAAAACTCCAAGATTGCGCAATTGTTTAAGAGCGGTAATTTCTGGCTGATTGTTTCGTTTTTCTTTGGCGCAGGATTGTTGCTTTCGCTTACGCCTTGTGTGTTTCCGATGATTCCAATTCTGTCGGGCATCATCGTTGGACGCGGTCACAAGATCACCAAAATGCACGCGTTTATTTTGTCAGTGGCATACGTGCTGGGTATGGCAGTGACTTATGCGGCGGCGGGAATTGCGGCAGGGCTTTCCGGGGATTTGATTTCAAACGCGCTGCAAACCCCGTGGGTATTGGGCAGCTTTGCCGCTGTGTTTGTGGTGTTGTCGCTGTCGATGTTTGGCTTTTATGAATTGCAAATGCCGACTGCATTGCAAAGCAAACTGACTGACACCAGCAACAAATTACACGGTGGTCATTTGGGTGGCGTGTTTGTAATGGGCGCGCTGTCAGCCGTCATCATGGGGCCATGCGTTGCCGCGCCACTGGCGGGGGCATTGCTGTATATCGGACAAACCCATGATGCCATGTTGGGCGGTGTTGCGTTGTTTGTGTTGGCACTCGGCATGGGTGCGCCGCTATTACTAATCGGCACATCGGCAGGCGTATTGTTGCCTAAAGCAGGCGCGTGGATGGAGGCGGTAAAACGCTTCTTCGGTGTGATGTTGTTGGCACTGGCTATCTGGATTGTTCAACCACTATTGCCGATGGGTGTACAAATGTTGTTATGGGCAGCGTTGCTTTTATTCTCGGCAATTTACTTGGGCGCATTAAGCACATTGCCTGTGAACGCTAAAGGCAAACACAAATTACAAAAAGGATTGGCGTTGTTTGTGTTGCTCGTAGGCGTGGCCTATCTGGTTGGCGCGTTGTCGGGCGCACGTGACTTAATGCGTCCGCTTGGCGGCATCAGCCGCTCGGAAGCGACCGAAGTTCCCAAGTTAAATTTTGTGCGTATTAAGGATGTTGCCGATTTGGATCAACATATCGCCCAGGCAAACGGGCGGCCTGTGATGCTGGATTTTTACGCCGACTGGTGTGTGTCGTGCAAGGAAATGGAACGTTACACCTTCTCCGATGCTGCCGTGCAAACCGCACTGAAAGGTTATTTATTTCTGCAAGCCGATGTCACCGCGAATAGTGAAGCGGACAAAGCCCTGCTCAAACGGTTTGATTTATTTGGCCCGCCCGGCATTATTTTCTTTAACGTGCAGGGTGCAGAAAATGCCAACACCCGCGTGATTGGTCATCAAGATGCGGCGGAGTTTTTGAAGTCGATACGGAACGCCGCGTCGATTTAACCAGCGGGCAGGCAAGGTGGCGGTTAACCGCCTTCATCCGTCACAAACGTCACAAACTTGGTTGAGCAGCTTTGGGGGCTTTGGGAAAAGCGGTGTAATCTCGTTACTCATCGCGTTGTTGTTTTTTTGAAGCTATCAAAATACAAGCAGGGAGTTAAAGTTGAGAACAAGCCGCATTCTGCGCTCAAGTAGTACAGGATATACACCGATTTCGGTGTATACATTACGTTAGCCGTCATGAAGAACCATCCGCGCCTTCTCGAGCTCTTCTGGCAGTTCGCATCGAAGCTGGAGGAGCTCCACACGCTGTACCTAGATAGCGTGGTCGGCTATTCGATCCTTCACGAAAGACTGAACTCACATCAAGAGGCCGTCCGGGCAGTCCTGGGTGACCACGAGTACGCAACCAAAGAGTTCCAAGACACCTGCTCCATCGTCTACAAGAATCTCTCAAGCCGAGACTTCACGCCAGTCTCAATGTCTCCCGTAATGAAGCAAGGCGAAATGCGAGAGCGCGTAGAAGACGATGGAAGAAACACGCTACTTCTAGGCAATCAATGCCTTGTGTCGGCGTATGCATACTGGGAGGAGTACCTCCGAGTTGAAATCGGCAAAGCCATCGGGGTTCTCTCGCAGGAAGCCAAGGCGGCGGACGAAGAAGCACGAAAGATCCTCAACGTGCATGTCAAAAGTGATCTCTGGGGCGATATCCGGTATATTCGGAACTCACTTGTTCATAACAACGGTGTAGCGAACTCGGAGGTCTCCAAGTGCAAGCTCATCAAGTGGTTCTCGCCAGGCCAGCTGATCGAACTAAATCACGAGCGTATGCGCAGTATCTTCTTGGCAATGGGGCAGTACCGAAATGAGCTACACACAATGTCGTTGCCTCCCCCTCGCAAACTCCGCATACCTCCAGCTTCCATCGAGAGGGACGTCCAAAGGCTAGCGCCTTTGTCCGCCCCTCATGTCAAACGTTAGGCGAATTCAAGAAACGAGTACTAAATGACATTAGAGGAAAGAATGTTTTCACTCAGTCCTGTCCGGAGATGCGAGTTTAAACGCATAGTAACCAATTGAATTTAATTTACTAAATGCCATATTTTTTTGTAACCGATTTCAACTTGCAGCAGACTTCTGACATTTGTCGGGAGTCTG
>JABFRF010000031.1 GCA_013141315.1 Gallionella sp.
TTCACGCACAGCGGGTTGATGACGCGCAGGATGTTGCGCTCAGAGGTGTAGTGTGCGCCGAGTTCGCGGCGGGAGGCTTTGCGAGTTTGGATGGTCTTGCTCGTTTCCTCCCTCACCCCTAGCCCCTCTCCCGAAGGGCGAGGGGAATTTAAGCTCCCTCTCCCTTCGGGAGAGGGTTGGGGTGAGGGAGGCACTTCATGTTCTTCCAGCACGCCCTGAAACATCGCACCAAAAATAGCAGGGGAAATGCCGCTCCAATCCAGTCTGGCGCAGGCGATCAGTTGTTCGCGTAATTCGCTATCGAAGCTGGGGATGCGGCAATTTTCCGCAAACAGTTTGCCGTTGATGTAAGCGAAAGCGGCTAGGGCTTCGTCCAAATTGTGTTGGCGTTCCGCATCGGGTGTGTTGAGTATCTGAAACAACTCGGCCAGTACACGCCCGACATCGCTACCGTCCGGGCGGGTGGATTCCATAAGGCGGCGAAAAATGCCGTTCTCACCGAAGATGCCTGTGTCCTCTGCGAACAGGCAGAACAACAAGCGCGTGAGCAACACTTCCAGATCACGCCCTTTGAAGTTGGCGCGCAGCAAGGCTTCATGCAATTTGCTGATGGCATAAGCGGCACTGCGGTCTGCTTCCGATTCTTCAGTGATGTCGGTGAGAGGTTCTTCCACCAGAAACATGAACCAGTCGGCTTTCTTCGGTAGCTCGGCAAGTTTGCACTGGTGATAGCCACCACCCGACTGAAGGTCGTAGAGGCGGATGCGCGCGAAGTCACTGGTGATGATGTAGCGCGGACGTTCAGCTTCATTGAGCGCAAGAAAATACTCGCCCGCTTGATCGAACGCGGCATCCAAATCTTTGCCCGCGCTTTTGTGTTCAACGATGAGTTTGCCGGGGATGAAGCTATCGATGAAACCTTGCGCGCCACTGAGTTTTTTGACTGATTGCTCGTAGATGGTTGCGCTCTCCGCTCGGATGCCGAAGCACTCATAAAAACGCAGCCAGAAAGTTTGCGCTTGGCTGCGTTCGTTGCTTTTGCCTTGTTGTGTTTTGGCGAAAGCGGAAAGGCGTTTGCGGATTTCGTTACGGGTGAGAGCCATGAAGTAAGAGCCTTGCTTTAGCGTTGGCTAAGACTGATTTCGACGCAAGCGCGATTTTGCTCGGATAAAGCCTGTTCGATTTCCGTGTGGTGATCGAGCAAAATATTAAGTACAAACGTTTTGGAACGATTGGGAATTTTGAGCCAGATGACTTGTGGCGGATGTCCTGCCACGAGTGAGCGTTCTTGAAAATCTGAATCGCGACTAACAATTACGAAGCCGTTGTCTTTTGCGAACTGCCAAACTTCAGCATCGCTTGCGCCTTCCAAATTGAGCAAGGCAACTTGTGAAGATTCAGGGAACGCGGCTTGCAGAAACGGGACAATACGTCTCGACAGATTTTCGTCGAGCAGCAGCTTCATTAAACCGCCACGGTGTAGAGGTTGTGCTCGCGGTCTGCGGCAAAGGCGAGGCAGGCGCGAATATCGGCAGTTTCGAGTTCGGGAAAATCTTCGATGATGTCCGCTTCACTCATTCCTTCGGCGAGCATGTCCAGCACGTCATAAACACTGATGCGCAAGGTGCGTATGCAAGGTCTGCCGCCGCGTTTGCTGGGGTCGAGTGTAATGCGCGAATTAGTCATGTTTCACCACCTTGTGGGCTGAATAAATGAGGAACGTTGAAAGCATGAACGTACTATAGGTGACATGGTTGGATAATTCAACCGCCACAAATGCTGCGCGCCCTATGTGTCATGCGGTTTTTCTTCACGAGCACGACCGGCACTCGCAGATTCCAAGTGTTGCTGCAATCCATGTATCAAATTCTGCGCGAGTTGCGCTTGAAGTTCGTTGATGGATGCGGTGATGCCGAGTTCGCAGGCTTGGGTTACACGCAGCCCTTGATAGCCGCAGGGGTTAATGTTGTTGAAGGGCGTTAAGTCCATGTTCACGTTGAACGATAAGCCGTGATAGCAGTATCCATTCTTTATTTTTAATCCTAGTGCGGCGATTTTGGCATTATCCACATACACGCCGGGTGCGTCTTCTCGACCAATAGCGACCACATTAAATTCGGCGAGCAGGTCGATGACGGATTGCTCCATGAGCCTCACCAAATCGCGCACGCCGATTTTCCAACGGCGCATGTCGAGCAAGCAATACGCGATAATTTGTCCGGGGCCGTGGTAGGTGATTTGCCCGCCGCGATCAATTTTCACCACGGGAATGTTGGTGCTGTGCAACAAGTGTTCGGGCTTGCCCGCCAAGCCTTGTGTGTAAACAGGTGGGTGTTGCAGCAACCAGATTTCATCGCGAGTTTCTGGTGTGCGTGCGGCGGTGAATTGCTTCATGGCATCCCACGTCGGCTGATACTCGACTAGACCGAGCGAATGAACGATAGGATTCATTTCAGTATCAATGAAGAGAAGACTGGAATCACAGCACCATCACGACCATCGGGTGATCGCACAAATCCTGATAAGTCGCGTCGAGTTGCACGCGTGAAGTGGCGCGTATGGTGCAAGTGAGGCTGACGTAACGAGCCGTTTTGCTGGCGCGCATTTCCATGCTGGCGGCGAGAAAATCGGGGTCATGTTTGGTGACGACTTCTAGGACCGCTTGGGCAAATCCAGCTTGTTGTTTGCCAAATATTTTGAGCGGAAAATCGCACGGATATTCAATCAGACTGTCGGTCAATTCTTTGGTAGTTAAGTTTTTTTCTGGAAGATTGATCATGCGCGCATTACCTTTTGTTTGTACTCTTGATAAAGCTTATGTAGCGTGGCAAACATCTCACCTGGTTTGCCTGTGCACACGGGTTTGCCATCCAATTGGGTAATGGCTAACACTTCTTTGGTTGAGGAGGTCAGCAGTAATTCATCCGCAGCCAATACTTCTGCCACTGCGATTTTGCGTATTTCATGCGGGATGTTATTCGCCGCCGCGATTTCTAAAATCACATCATAGGTGATGCCAGGCAGCATCAAATTATCTTTGGGTGGGGCGAGTAGCGTGTCATTTTTCACGACAAATATATTGCTCGCCGCCCCTTCTGTCATAAACGCGTTGTCGCGTATTAAGATCGTTTCAGTGCAACCCGCATCGACTGCCATTTGCCGTAACAATACATTGGGCAATAGCGAAATGGCTTTGATGTCACAACGCAACCAGCGGTTGTCTGACGCAGTTACCGCACCTACCCCGCAGGCCAATAGATTAGCGGGTGGTGTGAGCAGGGGGCTACTCATCATAAACACCGTAGGCGTAACGGGTGGATTGGGAAAAGCATGATCGCGCTTCGCAGCGCCCCGTGTAATGTGCAGATACAGATACTGATCTTCGGCTTGGTTGCGTGCAATCAGTTCGTTGATGTACGTAACCCATGCCGCATTGTTATGCGGATTGGTCAGCTTGATACCGTTCAAACTATTTTGTAGGCGTTGCAAATGTTCGCTCAAGCGAAACGCTTTGCGCGAATACACCGGAATCACTTCATACACACCGTCACCAAAGATAAAGCCGCGATCCAGCACGGAAATCTTTGCTTCCTCGATAGGCATGAATTGCCCGTTCAAAAATATGGTCACGTTCTTTTCCTTATAAACACGGCAAGTGCTGGCAACTTAGAAATGCAGCGACTGAAAAAATAAGCGGATGCTGTCCCATCCTCTCGCAAACACGTTGGCGAGTGTGATGCTGTCTAATGTGACTAAAGGAAATTCTGCGTAGGGCTTGCCAGCTAATGCCAGCTTGAGCGTGCCCAACTTCTGACCGCTACTGAGCGGTGCGAAAATAGGCTGGTTGCTCTCTAACGTGGCTTTCAGCTGATCCTGCATACCTTTGGGAATAGTGAGGAACATATCCTGCCTAAAGCCCAGCTCCACATGACTGTCCGTGCCTTTCCATACGCGCACTTTGGTGACAGGCTGATTTTTTTGATACAAGCGAACTGCATCAAAATTTTGAAAACCATAGTTGAGCAGCTTCTGGCTTTCGTTGGCGCGCAATGTGTCTGAGTCTGCGCCGAACAACACCGCGATAAGGCGATGGTCGCCACGTTTGGCTGAGCCGACGATGCAGTAACCGGCAGTATCGGTATGCCCGGTTTTCATGCCGTCAGCATAGGGTTCGATCCACAACAGTCGGTTGCGATTGGCTTGCGAGACATTATTAAATGTGAATTCGCGCAGGGCAAATATCGGGTAATGTTCCGGGTAATCGCGCACGATGGCCGCTGATAACACGGCCAAGTCTTTGGCACTGCTGTAATGCTGCGCATCGGGCAGGCCAACGGGATTAGTGAAGTGCGTGTTACTCATGCCCAAGCGTATCGCCTCCTTGTTCATCATATCGACGAAGCCAATGTCGCTACCCGCGATATTCTGCGCCAAGGTGATGGCCGCATCATTTCCCGATTGCACTATCAAGCCGCGCAACAGATCTTCAACCGTCACGCTTTGCCCTGCGGTGAGCAACATGCGCGATTCGCCGGAGGTATTGCGCACTGCAGCTTGCGGCACAGTGAGCTTTTGTTGCAGTGTCAACGTGTTATGTTTCAACGCATCAAAAGCCAAATACGCAGTCATTAGTTTGGTGAGCGAAGCGGGCGCGAGACGCGCGTTACCATTCTGGTTGACCAAAATTTGGCTGCTATTGTAGTCATATAGCAGATAAGCTTTGGCAGCCAATATCGGCGCAGGCGGGATAGCGACGGGTTGGGCAGAAGCCAGTGCGGGTAATAAAAGCAGAAGAGCAAAAAAGAGTTTCATAAGGCTGGATGAAGTTTTCAGGACGCGATTATAGTCGCGTAAAGAGAGCAGAGAAAGCATGTCAACCGAGAAACGGTTATTCGAATTTTCGAAAATTTCACATCTTCGTCCTGCACCCTTGGGGCTTGACTCAGGATTCATGGTCTGCGGCTAAACTGTGCGTCATTATCAACCTTGATTCCGTATCAATAGCAAGCTTAATTCTGCCCTAATCTCAATGAACAAAGGTCGCGCATCAACCTGCGGTTGGGCGCAACTGAACTGCAATTTCCTCAGCACATCAACAATGTCCTGCGCCTCTGATGATGCGTCACAACGATCCAGCAGCTCTTCCAATAAGCAAGCATAGGCACGCACTTCAAGACGTTGCAAACCTAACGCAAGCTCCTCGTCATGCTGCGGCACAAATGATGCGCCACCAAAATCACCGAGTAAGCACTGATCCTTTTCATTCCACAAAATGTTGTGCGCATATAAATCGCCGTGCATTAATCCTTGTGCATGCAAATGCGCCACCACATCCACAATACTGAACGCGATTTTCAACACACTCGCCAAGGTGAATTTAATATCCGCCGCGTAGATATCTCGCGTGCAAGATTCTAGGCTGGGCGGAGCGGCGAGGTTGACGAAACTTTGATCTATCAGCGACATCACCAAGCCTATTTTGTCTTCAGGATGCCCGCTTATTTTTCCGATAACGGGTATCAAATTGGGGTGTTCGCCTGCCGCAATGGCGGCGGATTTTTCACTGCGCGGCAAACCATCGCTCGTCACCTCGCCTTTGAAGACTTTAACTGCTACAGGCAAAGCACCATCAGCCGATTTTTGCTTCGCTCGATAGATTACTCCCGATGCACCCTCTCCTAACTTATGCTGCAACTCTAAAGCTTCCCAAGCAATATCTGCGATAACATACTGTGTAGTTATAGCTTCTTCACACGCATCACTGCATGGATTTCCCGCACGCGCTAGCCACGCCAGACGAGGCAATGAAAATATCCAATCGGGCAATTTTGCAAAACGATTTGCCGAGATGCGCAGTAATTCCAATTGAGTACACGCTGTCAGGTCTGGCAATTCACTCAACTGATTGCCCGCCAACATGAGCTTTTGCAGTCGCGAGCAGGCACCCAGTTCGTTAGGCAATTCGCTAATTTGATTGTCGGTCAGGATCAACCAGCGCAGCTTAGATGGCAACGCTGCTGCGGGCACATGCTTAATTTTATTGGCTTTGAAGCCTATCATCTCCAATTGCGCACATCGTCCCAACACCGCTGGCAATTCGGTAAATTGATTATCCGAACAAAAAATTATGCGCAGTTTATGCAGTCTGTGCAGGTCATCGGGTAAGCTGGATAAAGCATTGCCGGACAGATTGAGTATCTCCAGGGTGTCGGCCAGCGCGAAGATTTCATTCGGGAATTCTGTCAAGCCGCAAGACAAATCAAGGCGTTTAATGCCAGCCAAATTGCCAGCGTGAAGTTCGGAAAGGGTGTGCATGGCGCAACTATACCTAAGCCGAGCGTCCCAATCACGCCATGTTTGAGTATAATTCCCAGCCATAAGCCCATTTGGATAAATATCATGAATACCAAGCCTTTTGTTATCAGCAAGCCATTGCCTACTATTACCGATCTGCCTGCCTTGGGCATGGATGGTGAAAATATCGTCGAAGACTTCCGCCGTTACTTCAGCCGCACCTTGGGTCGCGACAAATTAACGCAAGCCACTTACTACGTTTACACCTCACTCTCTTTGTCGATGCGTGACCGTTTAGTCGAGCGTTGGAAAAAAACCCAATTCGCCTATAACGAGCAGGACTGCAAACGCACCTATTACTTGTCGTTGGAATTTTTAATGGGCAGAGCATTAGGCAATGCCTTGCTGAATTTGGAAGTTGAGTCTTCTATCCCTGCGGCACTGGGTAAGTTAGGTTTGGTTTTTGAAGAAATCATCGATCAAGAAAATGATGCAGGTTTAGGCAATGGCGGCTTGGGACGCTTAGCAGCATGTTTCTTGGATAGCTGCGCCACCTTGCAGTTACCGGTTAAGGGTTACGGCCTGCGTTATGAATATGGCATGTTTCGCCAGAAAATTGAAAATGGTTATCAATTAGAAGAGCCGGATCACTGGTTGAAAAATGGCAATCCTTGGGAAATTGAGCGTCCAGAATTTAATGTGAGAGTCAAGTTTGGCGGTCAAACGGAGCACTACCGTGACCTTGATGGGGCGGTGCGCGCGCATTGGAAATACACGCACGATGTCATTGCAGTGCCTTACGACGTGCCTGTTCCGGGTTATCGCAATGGCACGGTTAACACCTTGCGCTTATGGAAATCCACTGCGACAGACGAGTTTGATTTGAATGAATTTAACGCGGGCAGCTATGCCGATGCGGTGTCGGCAAAAAACAACGCTGAACATATCACGATGGTGCTGTATCCGAATGATTCCAGCGAAAACGGCAAAGAATTGCGTTTGCGCCAACAGTATTTCCTTGCTTCTGCTAGCTTGCAAGATGTGCTGCGTAACTGGGTGAACAAACACGGCAAAGATTTCAGCGGATTTGCCGACAAGAATTTCTTTCAACTAAATGACACGCATCCCACTTGCGCCGTACCTGAGTTGATGCGCTTGCTCATGGACGAACATGGTTTAGGCTGGGATGCTGCTTGGCGCATCACTTCCCGCACCGTTGCTTACACCAATCACACTTTGCTGCCAGAGGCATTGGAGCGTTGGTCGGTCAGCATGTTCGGCAAACTTTTGCCGAGACTACTGGAAATTATTTACGAGATAAACGCCCGCTTTATGAAGGTGGTAGCAACGCGTTGGCCTGGCGACATAGAACGTCAGCGTCGTATGTCTATCATCGAAGAGGGTCATGAAAAACATGTGCGTATGGCTTATATGGCGGTAGTCGCCAGCGTGTCGGTAAACGGCGTGGCGGAATTGCATACCCGATTATTGCAACAACATTTGTTCCATGATTTTTACGAACTGTGGCCTGAAAAATTCAACAACAAAACCAATGGGGTTACTGCTCGCCGCTGGATGGTATCGAGCAATCCCGCGCTGAGTAATTTGATAAAACGTACCATCGGTGAAGGCTGGATCACCGAAATGTCGCAGCTCAAACTACTCGCGCCGCATGCCGACAATGCCGCCTTCCGCAGCGAATGGCGCAACATCAAGCAACTCAATAAGGCGCGTCTTGCCGAGTTGGTGCAACGTGATTGCGACGTGACTTTCGACACGAATGCCATGTTTGATGTGCAAGTTAAACGTATACACGAATACAAGCGGCAATTGCTCAACGTGCTGCATGTCATTCACTTATACGACCGCATCAAGCGAGGCGACACGGCAAACTGGACACCACGTTGCGTGCTGATCGGCGGCAAAGCTGCGCCCGGTTACATGATGGCGAAACGTATCATCAAACTGGTTAGCGCAGTGGGCCAGGTAATCAACAATGATCCAGCTACTGCAGGCTTACTAAAGCTCGCCTTCTTGCCTAACTATCGCGTCTCGGCAATGGAAATCATCTGCGCGGGAACCGATTTATCTGAACAAATTTCCACTGCGGGTAAAGAAGCCTCCGGCACTGGCAACATGAAATTTATGATGAACGGCGCGCTGACCATCGGCACGCTGGATGGAGCGAACATCGAAATTCGCGAAGAAGCCGGCAATGAAAACTTCTTCCTATTCGGTCTCACTGCCGAGGAAGTGGAAGCTACGCGCGGCAGCTACAACCCAAGCGCAATCGTCGCTGCTGACGAAGACCTACGCCGCGTGATGCACCTGTTGGAAAGCGGACACTTCAATTTATTCGAGCAGGGGATTTTTGACCCGATTATCCATTCCGTTTACAGCGCAGACGACCCGTGGCTGACAGCGGCAGATTTCCGCAGCTATGTCGATGCGCAAGAAGAAGTTGCAACTGCTTACCGTGATACCGATCATTGGACACGCATGAGCATCATCAATACCGCCACCAGCGGAAAATTCTCCAGCGACCGAACGATTATGGATTACAACCGCGACATCTGGCATTTACCGCAGGTTGCAGCGAAATCGGTGAAGACGAAATAAGCGATATTTATTAGCACAGCCCGCTGCTGAGATTTTCAGTCGTGGGCTGTCACAAACTTTGCCACCTCTTGCAATACAAAAAGTACTATGAAAGCAGGAGACATAATTGCAATAAAAAATAACACGGCAACAAGTCGATTTATTCAATTTTCAACAGTAAGCAGCTGGAGTCATGTCGGAATAGCTACTAGTGCCAACAAAGTTCTTGAGGCCTCCAAGGAAAAAACTAGCAATTCTGCAAAGTGTGAAGTTCGGAGTGAGCTGACTGAATTTCTTGATGGCTCTACCAAAATAATGCACTTGATTCGCCCGCATGAGTTAACACCTGAAGAAACAAGAGTTTTGAGAGGTTTTACAAAATCCGCCTCTGAAAAAGGATACTCAGCTCTATATGCCTCTATGACAGTTGTGCCTCAATATGTGCGCCTAGCATTTGGAGGATTATGTTTGTTCAGCTTGGTTGACTCACCAACTATCAACAGCAACCCTTTTTTTTCGGCATTGCTAGCAGTACTTCTATTTATGGTTTGCGAATTACTCATTTGTTCTTATCGAAGCAAATGGGGCGTAAAGAAAATGGAGGAATGGTATTGCAAGACCAAGATCGGCAAGTGTTTAGTCGAAATGAAATCCGATTATTTTTGCTCAAGATTAGTTCTTGCTGCAGAGAAATCCATGAGCAGCAACTTGCCTGATCATTTACCGAATGAAGACGAAGTTCAACCTAGACATATCGTTAAAGCTTGTAAAAAATTAGGCTGGCAGTCAGCGAATCATATTCATTGAACACCAAGCAATCCACAAATTTTCTAGCAGGCTATCCGCTCGCGCTAACCGAGCAAGTACACCAGTTGATTACGCAAGATCAATTAGCGGAAGTGCTGCTTAAAAAATATCCGCTTGCGCACACCGTTCGTACGGACAAGGTCTTGTACGACTACGTGCTGCAACTCAAAAGTGAGTATCTGCGCAACGCAGCACCATTAAGCAAAGTGGTGTTTGATAGCAAGTTGCATGTCATCCGGCACGCGCTAGGCACGCACACTCGCTCTTCACGAGTGCAGGGCATCAATCTCAAAACTAAACGAGAAATTCGCGTGGCAGCGGTATTCAAGGAAATGCCAGCGGAGTTTTTGCGCATGATCGTGGTTCACGAATTGGCGCACATCAAAGAACGCCAACACGACAAGGCGTTCTACCAACTATGTCTATATATGGAACCCGACTATCACCAACTGGAATTTGATTTGCGGACTTATCTCACGTATTTGGAAGTGAGTGGAAAATCACTTTGGTCGGGAGTTTCAGCCTAGTAGGTCGGATGAGCGTAGCGTTATCCGACATGGATATTCATCACGCTTTATGTGTAGGACTATACGAAATTGGTGATTAGCATGGTATGCTAACCTTTGAATTATTTGTTATCAATACCCCCACGTATCCGCGTCATTCTATTAGGTGTTGATCAGCGTTTAACTTGTCAAATTGCTAGCCCATGAATACTCCGCCAAGATTTACCCCATTTCTATTAAGAAGTATTTATTTTTTTCAGATAGTTTTTTTGGGGGCCGCTTATTACCTCAGAAACAAGGGCTACTCAGTCGATGACTCATTCATAACTTTCCGATATGCATACCATCTAAAGGAGGGCTTCGGTCTAGTTTTTAATGTGGGTGAGAACTACTATGGAACTACAGCGGCGGGTTATGCCGTGGTTCTTGCGATTGTCTCCTCCGCTCTTGACGTGTTATTTAGATTAGCGGGCAACGCGAACCTTCCTACCATCCAGAACGTATCCGTTGCGTTTTCTGCGTTATCGCTCGGTGTAATTGCAGCATGCTTGCCTTTTGTTTTTCGGGCATCCAAAAGTGCATCACACTGGATTGTTTGTGCTGTTTTCGCTACATATCTTTTCGTGGGCTTTCCATTTAACGAAGTTGCGGGTCATGAAACTTATGCGTTTCTGGGCATTGCTTTTCTGGCTACTGTTTTAGCTGAAAATAGGCAAGCGATGCTGTCAGGCTTAATTCTAGGGGTGGCTGCCGCATTTAGACCCGACGCGGTTTTGTTGGTGCCAATTCTGGTTTTATTTGGGTGGATACAGAGTCAGCTTGGCTGGAGAGCGTATTTAGCGAATAGAAATTTCTGGCGATTCTGCATTGGATTTGCACTCGTAGTAGTGCCGTGGCTTCTCTATTTATGGTTGCACTTCGGACAACCCACTCCAGGCACAATGGATGCCAAAAGAGCACAGGTTGCTTTAGGTTCTTGGCCGCTCTACAACCCAATAAATTTGTTGAAGTATTTGGCATCCAGCGGTTTTGCTGTACTGTCGATTATGAGTATAGGGTTGCTTGCAACTTTTTGGCTGTTAATTAAGCACTGGGGGTTTGCTGGGCTATACAAGGATCGCGGGATTTTTATTGCACTAGTGTGGTTGCTGTTTGGCCTCGGAAGTGTTTGCGCATATTTCTTGTTTAACGTGACATTTTGGAATTGGTATGGAGTACCGGTACTTTTTTCACTTGGGGTTCCCTGTTTTGTGGGTTGGCGCATTATCTCGGACAAAATGAGCAGCACCTCAGCACAGCTTACCCATAATAAAAATTATGCCGCCCTTGTGCGTATATCCCCTGCGATTATTTTATTAGGCGTTTTGCTGAGTGGATATGGGAAGTTTTCAACTTGGTACAGTAACCCACATATCAGTTCTCATATTCATGCATATGAAGATATTGCAAGATATTTGGTTCGCGCAGAACCTGCTGGAACTACTATACAAATGTGCGAGCCAGGTTCATTCGGATTTGGCTTGGGTCCGAAGTTCAAGGTTATTGACGAACTAGGTCTAGTAACGCCAGCAGTTGCCAAAGCATTATTGAATGGCGACTATGGGTTTGCTACTCGTACCTACAAGGCTAAATATCTAGTATGTAGCTGTGCACTTCCGTACCTTGAGTGTGCAAAATCTGATTTGCTCGAACATTATGATTTTGTCGGTCAGGGTAATGTTAATTTTTGGGGGCCAAAGATAGGGCATGGGGCGCGGCTTTTCCGTCGCAAGTTAGAAGCGCCAAATTGATTTAATTTAATTTGATTCGCAATTGAAGCGTCGCATACATATTAGCCAGTCCGCTTTCGAGAAAGTCGAACAGCTAATACGCGATCATTAACGAAAGTTAGCACTACACACCAAGTTCTTTTCACCACCATGCACCAGAAACAACCCACAAACTTTCTGGCAGGTTACCCGCTCGCGCTGACCGAGCAAGTGCAGCAGTTAATCGCACAAGTTCAATTAGCGGAAGTGCTGCTTAAAAAATATCCGCTTGCGCACACCGTTCGTACGGACAAGGTCTTGTTCGACTACGTGCTGCAACTCAAAAGTGAATATCTGCGCAACGCAGCGCCATTAAACAAGGTGGCGTTTGATAGTAAGCTGCATGTCATCCAGCACGCGCTAGGAACGCACAGGCGCTCTTCGCGAGTGCAGGGCATCAATCTCAAAACTAAACGAGAGATTCGCGTGGCGGCTGTGTTCAAGGAAATGCCAGTGGAATTTTTACGCATAATTGTGGTTCACGAGTTGGCGCACATCAAAGAACGCGAACACGGCAAGGCTTTTTATCAACTGTGTCGGTATATGGAACCCGACTATCATCAGCTGGAATTTGATTTGCGAACTTATCTTACTTATTTAGAGGTGAGTGGAAAGTCGCTTTGGTCGGCTGCGGGTGCTGAGGTTGGAGCAACTTAGCAGGCTCTAAAAATGCCGTTCGCCCTTATAACCAGCGACTTAGTTGTCGTATTTTGACGGCTTAGTCGAATGGCTATGTCGAAGGGTACCGTCTCCTCCCTTCGACTTCGGCGATAAAACAGCCAACGCTCAGGGCGAACGGATTTCATTAACGCCTAAAGCTCACGAACCTTCACCGATTTACCCTTTACCTTACCCGCCGATAATTTACGCACCGCTTCGTGAGCGATGTTGCGTGCGACGGCGACATAGGTGTATTGATCGGTCACGGTGATTTTTCCGACCTGCTCGCGGGTAAATCCCGCTTCACCCGTGAGCGCGCCCAGCACGTCACCGGGGCGAATTTTTTCCTTGCGACCACCGAGTATTTGCAACGTGACCATAGGCGGCACAAGTGGAGTGTCATCATCATTTTGCAGCGCGCTCAGATCATGCCAATCCGGTTCGATGCGCATGGTTTGTGCGATGGTGATGATGCGATTACGGTCGGTTGGAGTGCATAGGCTCAATGCCCAACCATTCTGATCGGCGCGGCCCGTGCGACCGATGCGATGGATGTGAACTTCGGGATCGGGCGTGACATCGACATTGATAACGGCTTCGAGCTGCGCGATGTCCAACCCACGCGCGGCAACATCGGTTGCCACCAGCACCGAGCTGCTGCGATTGGCGAATTGAATCAACACTTGATCTCGTTCGCGTTGTTCCAAATCGCCATTCAATGTCAGCGCGTGTATGCCTAGCCCATGCAGCACTTCAAGCAACGCGCGGCATTGTTGTTTGGTGTTGCAAAAGGCCAGCGTGCTGACGGGGCGATAATGTTTAAGCAGCATGCCAACCGCCTGCAAACGATCATCGTTTTCGACCTTGTAAAATCGCTGGCGTATCTTGCTTTCCTCATGCTGCTCGCGCAGCTTTACTTCTTGTGGATTGCGCATGAACTGGCGTGCTAATCGTGCAATGCCATCAGGGTAGGTCGCTGAGAAAAGCAACGTCTGGCGTTGAGCGGGGCAACGCTTCGCCACGTAAGCGATGTCATCCACAAAGCCCATTTCCAACATGCGATCTGCTTCATCCAACACCAGCGTGTTGAGTGCTTCCAAATTCAGCGTGCCGCGCTCCATGTGATCCATGATGCGTCCCGGTGTGCCGACGATGATGTGCGCGCCATGTTCCAAACTGCTAACCTGAGTTCGCATGATGCTACCGCCACACAGCGTAAGGATTTTGATGTTGTCTGCAGAGCGCGCCAGACGACGTATTTCTTGCGTGACTTGATCGGCCAACTCACGTGTCGGGCATAGCACCATCGCTTGCACCGCAAAGCGACGCGGGTTCAAATTGGTGAGCAACGCCAGCGCAAACGCCGCCGTCTTGCCGCTACCGGTTTTTGCTTGCGCGATCAAGTCATGTCCAGCCAATGCAATCGGCAAACTGGCGGCTTGTATCGGGGTCATCGTCAAATAACCGAGCTGCTGCAAAGTCGCTTGCATAGCGGGCGACAGCGGTAATTCGCTGAATGATTTTCCAGCAACGCTTGCTGATGATGCGGAAATTTTCGGATTGATTTCGTTCATATGTTCGATAAGGGTGTCTCTAAAAATTCAAATTTCTAAGCAAGGCAAGGCGCGAGCAAAAAATTGCGACGCGGCACTTGTCCTCAGGTGGGCTGGCTGGGGATATTTTTATATGTAAGGAGTAATTTTTTGTGAGCAACGCAGCATGGCGACGAAATTTGGATTTTTAGAGATGCCCTTATTTTTTATTGGAACGAAATGGAAATGGCTTGCGCGAACCTGGAAGGTTATTATTGTCCTCGACGGGCTTGGGTTTCGGCACTAGCCAACTTCTACCCATCGTTATTTTGGCGGCCTTATGTGCTGCTACCGCCGCGCTGATTTGCTCCTCCGTCACCAAAATCGCGGCGTGCTCACCCTTCAAATGGTAATCGGCAAGATTTTCTTTGATGCTAAATATGCGTTTTTCAGGCACGGCTTTCTTACGCTGACCCGTCGTCATAATTTGCTGCGCATCCGCCGTGAGCGTGTAACCGCCCTCCATCTCACAGATCAAACCATAAGCAGAGAGGCGATAAAACGACTCGATCAATTTTCCTTCAAGCGGGATAATCCCTTGTGCCAGATCAGCCGCAGCAATGATCTCGACCAGCTCCGCAGGCCGCCGCTTCGCCGCAAGCGACATCGCGAGTAAAAGAGTGGCATCAACATCGTGAACTGGATACATCGTGAACCTTTTAGAATTTGGTGGAGAAGCTAGGCGCGTGAAGCACGCGATGTTGCGAGCGTGAAAATTGTGATGTGGATTTTACCACTGCTGTGCGGTGACCCATCAAAGAATTGCAATATCGTAGGGCAGTTGAGGATAGAATCTTAGCTAATTAAATCACTTCAAAATTATGCACCCTACCCTCACAACACAACAAGAACGCCGTTTGCTTTTCACCCTCGCTGGCATCCAGTTCAGTCACATCCTCGACTTCATGATTATGATGCCGCTGGGGCCGATTCTGATTAAATTCTTCGGCATCAGCACACATGAATTTGGTTTGCTGGTCGCGTCTTATAGTTTTAGTGCGGCGTTGTCGGGCTTGTTAGCCGCGACATTTGTGGATCGGTTTGAGCGCAAGCGTTTATTGCTGACGATGTTTATTCTGTTCGGCTTGGCTTCGTTGGCCTGCGGACTCGCACCGAGCTATGCCACATTATTGGTGGCGCGCGCATTTGCAGGGGCATTTGGCGGTGTGATGGGTGCGATGGTGCAAACCATCATCGGCGATGTCATTCCCTTTGAACGTCGCGCCACTGCGAGCGGCATTGTGATGTCGGCATTCTCTGTCTCAACCATCGCGGGCGTACCTATTTCATTGTGGTTAGCCAACTGGCTGAATTGGCGCGCGCCGTTCGTGCTGATCGCACTACTGACTGTATTATTCGTCATCGTTGGACAACAAGTTTTGCCACAATTACGCCACCACATCAGTGCGCAAAAACGCGCCCATCCTTTCGTGCCCATGTTTGAGGTGTTGCGTGACGTGAATCATTTGCACGCATTATTATTTTCCGCTTTGATTATTTTTTCCGGCTTCACGGTGATTCCTTACATCACTCTCTATGCCGTACACAACATCGGCATTAGTCAGCAACAAATTCCGTTGATTTACTTGGTAGGCGGCGCGGCAACACTTATCACGGCAAGGCTGATTGGGCGTTATGCTGACAAACACGGCAAGGTAAAAATTTATCGCCTCGTTGCCGTCACTGCCTCTCTGCCCTTGTTAATCGTAACCCAAATTACCACTGCACCTTTATGGCTGTGGCTGATTTACACCACGTTCTTTTTTGTGCTGGTATCAGGCCGCATGATTCCCGCTATGGCGATTATCACCTCGGCTGCGCAACCCAAATTGCGCGGCACATTTATGTCGCTCAATGCCACTGTGCAATCACTGGCAATGGCGCTGGCTAGTACCTTGGCAGGGTTTATCATCACGCAAAGCAGCGCGGGACAAATCGTTCATTATGAAGTGGTGGGATATGTTGCATTGGTAGCGAACGCGCTGGCAATCTGGTTTGTCGCCCGCATTGTGATGCACGATAGTCGAGTAGCTGTGCCGGATGTCGCATTGAAATAAAAGGTGATAGGTTTTTTGTAGGAGCGAGCTTGCTCGCGAAAATGATTTTGGAGCGGGTGAAGGGGATCGAACCCTCGTATGCAGCTTGGGAAGCTGCCGTTCTACCATTGAACTACACCCGCCTAAGCCGCGATTTTACGACACTTCACATCAGCACAACAACTACAAACAATCCCAGCAAGCACCACGTTAAATAGTTTTTCAAAATTTTGGCTGGCAACAGTTAGATTGCTGCAGCTATTCACTCGGCAGTAAAATGCCCGCCTGACAACCGATACAGAATGGTTTGCATGAAACCTGAAAGAAATGCCCCTTGTCCTTGCGGCAGTGGAAAAAAATTTAAGCACTGCTGCGAAAGAAAAGTTGTCACTTCTCCAACACCTACAGCCGACGTGATCAATCAGCATATTGCCCTGTACAGCGCAGGCCGCTATGCAGAACTTGAAAGTCGCGCGCACACTTTGGTTGAGCAATATCCGGATTTTGGTTTTGGTTGGCAGCTTTTGGGTGGCGCGCTCCAGATGCAAAATAAAGACGCGTTGCCCGCCTTTCAAAAGATGGCCGAGCTAATGCCGAACGAAGCAGATGCGCATTACAATTTGGGGGTCGCACTGAAAAGTGCGGGACGATACGAAGATGCAGTAATTAGTTATCGCCGTGCTTTGCAGATCAATCCGAATTACGCCGAGGCGCATTACAACTTGGGTAACTCCTTAAAGCAACTTGGGCAACTCAGCGAGGCTGAAGACAGCTTTCGTCATGCCATGAAACTCAAACCAGATTTTATCGACGCACAAGGCAATTTAATTTTTTGCCTGAACTTCAGCACACAATGCACGCCAGAAGATTATCTTGACGAGGCATTACGCTTTGGCAAAATTGCCACCCAAAAAGTTACCTCAAGATACACCGCATGGCTCTGCAATCCTCACCCACAAAGATTGAAAGTAGGTATCGTTTCGGGAGATTTATGTCATCACCCTGTTGGCTACTTTACGGAAAGTCTCCTTGCACTGCTTGACCCAACCCGCATTGAGCTAATCGCCTACCCCACCCAGCCCAAGAAAGATGACCTCACTGTTCGCATCAAACCCCGCTTTTCGCAATGGCACTCCTTGGTGGGGTTGAATGACCAAGCTGCTGCACAATTGATTCACGCTGATAGAGTAAACGTACTGCTCGATCTGTCCGGGCATACCGCACACAGCCGCCTCCCGATATTTGCCTGGAAACCTGCCCCCGTACAGTGTACTTGGCTCGGCTTACCCACCACCACGGGGATGACGGAGATGGACTATGTACTAGGTGATCCAATTGCTACCCCGCCAGAAGATGCAGGGCACTTTTCAGAAAAAATCTGGCGGCTACCCGAAACTTATATTTGTCTGTCCGCTCCCGACGCATCATTGAATGTATCGGCTTTACCCGCACTCGCAAATGGCTTTATCACTTTCGCCAGCTTTAATAATCTAGCTAAAATGAATGATGCAACAGTCGCTTTATGGGCGCGCATCCTGACTACCCTACCCACCTCGCGGTTACTTCTTAAAGCGCATCAATTAAAAGATACATCGGTGGTGAGTAGAACTATGCAGCGATTTTCTGCACATGGCATCGCGGCTGAACGATTGATCTTAGAAGGTCCGACCGCTCAACGCGGCGACCATTTATCTGCTTATCATCGAGCAGACATTGCCTTAGACCCTTTCCCCTATCCCGGTGTGACCACCAGTGCCGAGGCACTGTGGATGGGCGTACCTGTGTTGAGTATGCAAGGAGATCGGTTCATGTCTCGTACCGCGACGAGTATCGCGCATAATGCGGGATTGCCGGATTGGATTGCAACCAACGAAGATGACTACGTGACAAAAGCCGTTCAATTTTCCAGCGATTTGCCCAAGCTCGCCGACTTGCGGGAGGGGCTGCGTGAACAGGTTCGCAGCGCTCCTTTATTCGATGCCTCCCGCTTCGCCAAACACTTCGAGCAGGCTTTGTGGGGAATGTGGCAGGCCAGAAAAAATCAACATGATTTCCAGAGACCTTCAACATGAAGCCAAGCAGAAACGACCCGTGTCCGTGTGGCAGTGGTAAAAAATATAAGCATTGTTGTGAGCGCAAAGAAGAAGTCAGGGCAGTGAACTCGACACCGACAGTCAGCGAATTAAATACGCTGCAAGCATTATTCAACTCGGGACAATATGCAGCAGTTGAAACTTCGGCCAAGGCATTGCTCGATCGCCACCCCAATGAACCTGCGGCTTGGAAGCTGCTTGCCATATCGTTGCAGATGCAAGGAGGAAATGCATTGCCGGCATTTCAAAAAACTGCCGAGTTGTTACCCGCCGATGCGGGAGCACACATGAATTTGGGCAATGCTTTGCAAGCTGCGGGACAATTGGAAAAAGCGGTACCGAGTTATCAGCGTGCGCTGGCGATCAAACCTAACTTTGCCGAAGCGCATAACAACTTAGCCTCTACCTTTGCCGCACTCGGTCAGCCTGAACACGCTGCGGCGAGCTACCGTCGCGCACTACAAATCAAGCCGGACTTTGCGGCGGCGCACAGCGGTCTTGGCGGGGTATTAAGTAGTATGGGTCAGCTCGATGAAGCGGTAGCCAGTTATCGCCGCGCCATCAAAGCACAACCCAGCTTTACTGAAGCACATAATAATCTGGGGGTCGCGCTGCGCAACCTCGGACTATTTGAGCAGGCTGTTTCGAGTTATCGGCAGGCACTTAAAATCCAACCGGACTATGCCGAGGTGCATAGCAACTTGGGCGTGGCATTACGTGACCTTGGGCAGCTCGATAGCGCGGTGGCGAGCTTTCAGACTGCGTTGAAAATCCACCCGAACGATGCGCAAACCTATAGTAATTTAGGTCTGGCATGGCACGATCTGGGAAAGTTTGATGAGGCTATGGCGAGTTACCGTCATGCCCTATCTATCGATCCCGATTATGCCGAGGCACTGAACAATCTGGGACTCACGCAAAACGCGATTGGGCAGCACCTTGACGCGGCGATCAGTTGTCGGCAGGTCATCAAAATCCAACCCGATTTTGTTGAAGCGTATAACAGTCTTGGCAATAGCTTGAGCAACATTGGCAATATGCAGGAGGCATTGACCAGCTATCGCAATGCATTGCAAGTCAAGCCGGATTACTTTGATGCCCACAGCAATCTACTGATGGCCTCTCACTACACGCACCTTAACTCCTCGGACTATCTTGCTGCAGCGCGTCGCTTTGGCGTATCGGCAGCAAAGAAAGTAACCGCACGATACGCTGCCTGGCAGTGCGAATCTGCTCCGCAACGTCTGCGTGTCGGGCTCGTGTCGGCAGATTTTCACAATCACCCGGTGGGCTATTTTTTGGAAAGCTTGCTCACGCAACTTGATCCCTCACGCATCGAGCTGATCGCCTACACCAACAACCCGATCAGTGACGAGCTGACTGCCCGCATCAAGCCGTTTTGCACCGCATGGAAGCCTATATTCGGTCTGAACGACGAAGCCGCCGCGCGTTTGATCCACGCCGATGGCGTGCATGTATTGATCGATTTATCCGGCCACACGGCGAAAAATCGTTTGCCGGTATTCGTTTGGAAACCGGCTCCGATACAAGTGAGTTGGTTGGGCTATTTTGCTTCCACTGGAGTAGCTGAGATGGATTATGTGCTGGCCGACGAAACGGGCGTGCCGGAGAGCCACCGTACCCATTTCAGCGAGAGTATCTGGCATCTACCGCACACCCGATTGTGCTTTACCCCGCCGAATACTGATTTGCCTGTCGCCCCGCTACCAAGTTTAAGCACAGGCTGTGTGACGTTTGGTTGCTTTCAAAATCTAGCTAAAGTAAACGATGAGGTATTGGCAGTGTGGGGGCGTATCTTTGCCGCCCTGCCCAATGCCCACTTACGACTGACTGCCAAACAACTGAACGATCCCTCGGTAACCGCGCAACTAAAACAACGCCTGCAACAACAGGGGATTACCGACACTAGAGTAACCCTGCACAGCTCGGTATCACGGCTAGACTATCTGGCGGCGCATGCACAGATCGACATATTGCTGGATACCTTCCCCTATCCGGGCGGAACGACCACCTGCGAAGCCTTGTGGATGGGTGTGCCAACATTGACAATGGCGGGCGATACTTTGTTATCCCGACAAGGCGCAAGTTTATTGACTGCGGCTGGCTTAACAGATTGGATTGCCACAAGTGAAGATGGCTACGTTGCCAAGACCATCCAATTTACCCGTGACTTGCCTAAGCTGGCTGCCTTGCGTGCCGGGCTACGGGAGCAAGCCCGAACCTCCCCATTATTCAATGCCCCTCTGTTTGCTAAACATTTCGAAGATGCGCTTTGGGGGATGTGGGAAAATAAGGGCATGCAAACCATCAATGGAATGACCAAGCATGATTAACTTAAGCATCAATGGAGAGGCGAAGCAATTTTCCACTCCCCTCAGCGTTACCAACTTAATAGAAATTTTGGGCTACACTGGCAAGCGCATTGCCTTAGAGCGCAATGGCGAGATCGTGCCGCGTAGCACCTACGCCACTGTGCAATTGGCAGATGGCGACAAGCTGGAAGTGGTTGTCGCAGTCGGTGGCGGTTAAGTGCACTGCAAAATTTAGGAAATAAACATGAACGACACCTTAGTCATCGCAGGAAAAAATTACGCATCTCGGCTGTTGGTTGGCACGGGTAAATATAAAGACTTCACCGAGACGCGCGCCGCACTCGATGCCAGTGGTGCGGAGATCGTTACCGTGGCAATACGTCGCACCAATCTTGGTCAAAACGCCAACGAGCCGAATCTACTCGATGCCGTGCCGATGTCGAAATTCACTTATCTGCCCAACACGGCGGGCTGCTACACCGCCGATGATGCGGTGCGCACTTTGCGTTTGGCGCGCGAATTATTGGATGGTCACTCGCTGGTTAAATTGGAAGTATTGGGCGATCCGCAATCGTTGTATCCCAACGTCATCGAAACCCTCGCTGCCGCCAAGACGCTGGTCGCAGAAGGCTTTCAGGTGATGGTCTACACCTCGGACGACCCCATCATCGCTAAGCAATTGGAAGACATCGGCTGTGTCGCCATCATGCCGCTGGCCTCGCTGATTGGTTCGGGCATGGGCATTTTGAATCCGTGGAATCTGCAACTCATCATGGATAGAGTCAGCGTCCCCGTCATCGTGGA
>JABFRF010000095.1 GCA_013141315.1 Gallionella sp.
CATTCATCACCGAAGAGTTGTGGCAATCGGTCGCGCCGATGGCTGGAAAATCTGGCGACAGCATTATGCTGCAAGCCTACCCAAAATCTGATGCGAGCAAAATTGATAGCGCAGCCATCGCACAAGTCACGCTGCTGCAGGAACTTGTCACCGCCTGCCGCAGCCTGCGCAGCGAAATGAACCTATCACCTGCACAACGTGTGCCGCTTATCGTTGCGGGTGATGCTGAGACACTCAAGACACTCGCGCCTTATATCAGCAGCCTAGCCAAACTGAGTGAAGTGAACATCGTTGCTGAACTCCCCGAAGGTGACGCGCCAGTCTCTATCGTCGGCAATTTCAAGCTGATGCTGAAAGTAGAGATTGATGCCACCGCTGAACGCGAACGATTGGATAAAGAAATTGCGCGCCTGCAAGGTGAAGTGGCAAAAACACAAGCCAAGCTAGGTAATGCCAGCTTTGTTGATCGCGCGCCTACCGCAGTAGTGGAACAGGAGCGTAAACGAATGGAAGAATTTGGTGCAACGTTGGTTCAGTTGCAGGCGCAGCGGAAGAAGCTCAGTTAACCTCTCACGTCATTCCCGCGAAAGCGGGAATCCAGTTAATTAGGCTAACTCCGCGAAGCGGAACAACATCAAGGTTTTGTCCGCTGCGCGGGCGTTGTTTTTTTGCTGGATTCCCGCTTTCGCGGGATAACCAGCGACTTGCTCGTTTACGAGCTTAGTCGAATGGCTAGCTGTTATACCAATGACGGCGGCTACCTTCGCTTAATCAAAAAAACAAATTCGCCATCTTGCTCAACAGATGACAACAACACGTTGCCCGTATTCTCACAAAAAACCATAAAATCCAACGGTGCGCCTCTGTCTGTTGCGATCAGCTTGAGTATTTCCCCACTCACCATTTGCGACAAGGCTTTTTTCGCACGCAATATCGGCAACGGGCAAGCCAACTGGCGCGCATCCACTTCAATATTGAAATCCATCAATTGGCCTTTCATACCGTAGGCAAGCCTGCCTGATGCCACGCCGCAATACCACCTTGCAAGTTATACACGTCATGGAATCCATTTGAAAATGCAAATGATGCCGCCTGCGCAGAGCGCCCACCCATCTGACAGTAAAATACGGTAGTGGTGTTTCTATCTAACTCGTTTAAACGCAATGGCAATAAATGTAACGGGATCGATTCACTTTGAGCAATTTTTCCGCGCGCCACTTCGGCATCAGTACGCACATCCACGAGGCGCGCGCCCTTCTGCAATATTTGATCCAACTCGGTGATGCTGATGATTTTAAAACCACTCATTACTATTCTTCCTCTTCTACTTCATTTTGATACGCCAATAAATGCGAGATGCGTGTATTGGCAACAGACAATCGTTTCATTAACATGTGCAAAAATGCGTCGCCGAATTGAAATCGACAATCTGTGGTGGCATGCATCAACACATCGGGGTCAATTTCAATCAGCAGCGCATCTGTCTTGGCAATCACGTCGGTACTACGTTTAAAACTGCGTTCCAAAAAGTGCGCCATTTCACCAAAACAATCACCTTTATGCAACAGATTAAACAATCGACCATTCTTGGAAACGCGCACCGTACCTTGCGCCATGATGTAAAAACAACAGCCTGTTTCGCCGTCACGAAGGATGTGTTCCTTTGCCGTAATTTTACGCCAACGACTTATGCGTAATGTTTCCCAAAGTTCGACATCATTAAAATTTTTGAAGAACGAAAGGGTGCGCAAGATATCAAATTTTTCGGTATCAAAAATTTCACCTTGGGTAGTTTCAATTTTTCTGGAAAAACCAACTAAATCATGCGCAAATTCCTCCCAGGTTTGATAACGTTTGGCGACATCTTTCTCCATCGCACGCAGAACAATCGCATCCAACTCTGCCGATGTTTCAGGTCGATAGGAACTCGGCGGTGGTGGATCAATATTGATGATGTGATAAATCATGCTGTGATTATTGCTCGCATCAAACGGTAGTTTTCCCGTTAGCAATTTATATAACGTCACGCCTAGCGAATAAATATCAGTCTGATGACTCACCTTCAACTCTTTAACTTGCTCGGGTGACATATAAGCAGGAGATCCAATTCCAGAAACTTGCGTCGTCTGACTACCCACTAAAGTCGCCGCACCAAAATCGGAAATTTTTATATTGCTTTCGCCATAAAAAAGAATGTTAGCGGGCTTGATGTCGCGATGAATTACACCCTGATGTTGCGCATACTCAAGTGCCTTGCAACACTTATAGGCAATTTCAGCAACCGTACTAATCGGCAACAAATTATCCACTTCTGCATATTGCTCCAGCGTGCTGCCCGCCACATACTCCATCACCATATAGTTCAAATCATCTTCCAACACCGCATCCAAAATTTTCACGATATGCGGGTGGGTTAGCTTTCCAGCCAATGAAGCTTCAGTCATCAGCAGCTTGCGGAATACTTTTGCAGTATTGGTGTTATTTAAATGTTTAAGGTCAAACAATTTGATCGCAACCTGCTGGCCGCTGAAGGGATCAATCGCGAGATACACGGTGCTGGTTGCACCCGTACCGAGTTCACTCACGATTTCATATTTGCCGATGGTTTGCATTGTGTTGTGAAGAATGATTAACGGCGCAATTCTGCGCACTTTGTTGAGTGAAGTCCAGATGAAACAGCTTTACTTCATACAATCTATACACTCGTCATTCCCGCGCAGGCGGGAATCCAGCAAAAATATGAATGCCGCGTAGCGGACAAAACCTTAATATTGTCCAGCCAAGCGGGAATTATTTAATCGACTGGATTCCCGCCTGCGCGGGAATGACGACCCCGGAAATTCTTCTGTATGCAATCCTTAGCAACAATTTTTTACAGTCCAGCCATATCGTCAAAGTTAAAAACCTCTATCATGCTCACCATGAAAAAACTAACGCTACTCGTGTTACTTTGCTTCACACCCTACGCCCTAAGTGACGGCTTGCCCGACTTGGGCGATGTGTCACGCGGCGTACTCAATCCTTTGCAAGAGCGTCAGATCGGTCAGCAGAGCATGTTGCAGATACGCGCTAGTAAGCAGTTTTTGGATGATGCCGAAGTCAACGACTACTTAAATCAACTCGGTTCAAAGTTGGTGGAAAGCAGCAGTGAACCTTCGTTAGAGTTTGAATTTTTCGCCATCAACGATTACAACGTTAATGCCTTCGCCATGCCGGGTGGCTTCGTCGGGGTGAACGCGGGACTGCTGCTCACTACACAAAGCGAATCTGAACTCGCCTCGGTGTTAAGCCACGAAATTTCACATGTCACACAACATCACCTCGCACGCATGGTGGCGGGACAACAAGGTGACAGCATTGCCGCACTGGCTGCCATCGCGCTTGCCATCCTCGCTGCTCGCGGCAGCTCACAGGCCACCGAAGCCATCGTGGTAGGCGCACAAGCAGGACTCGTGCAACGGCAACTCGACTTCACGCGACAAAATGAAGAAGAAGCGGATCGCATCGGCCTGCAACTTTTGCAAAAAACCGGCTTCAACGTTCACGCCATGCCTGAATTCTTAGAACGGCTGCGCAAAGCCACTTGGCTAGTGGATAGCAACGCCCCCAACTACCTACGCACTCACCCGATCACCAGCGAGCGCGTCGCTGAAATTGAAAACCGTGTACAAAGCCAACCCTACCAATTATTGCCGGACAGTCTGAATTTTCAATTGGTGCGCACCAAGTTGATCGGTGCGCAAAAGACACCGCAGCAAGCGATTGCCTATTTCAATGATGCATTGAACGGACAAAAATATGGTAATCCTATTGCGCAGCGTTATGGCTTGATCAGTGCGCTATTGCGTAATAATGAGCTGGACCTGGCCGCACATGAACTCATCACCTTGCGTAAACAAGTTAAACACAACCCTATGGTTGAAACGCTCACCGGGCAAGTGAAACGTGCCGCAAAAAATAATACGGCAGCCTTAGGCTTTTACCGCACTGCCGTGCAAAGTTTTCCGCAGCATCGGGCTTTGATCTATGACTATGTCAGCTTATTACTTCAAGACAAGCAAGCTGACGTTGCGCTTAAACTCCTTGCCGAACAACTGATCCGTCACCCCAGTGATACCACGCTATATGAATTACAAGCTAAGGCGTTTGAGATGCAGGGCAAAACATTGGAGCAACACCAAGCCCAAGCTTATAGTTACTCGTGGCAGGGTAATGTCTATGCGGCTATTGAACAACTTGAGCTGGCTAAGCAAGCGGGTGGGAGTTTTTATCAGCTTTCTACGATAGAAAGTGAG
>JABFRF010000178.1 GCA_013141315.1 Gallionella sp.
GGGCGCAATGAGCTTTACGAACTTGCATTGAGTATCAAAAAAAGCACAAATGACGAAATCGTTTGAGATTAAATTTTTTTGCTACACTGCGTAACATCAACCTTCATAAGGAGTAAAGCCATGTTAAATGCAAAAACTTTCGAGGATTTATCTTCTAAATTAAATGCCGCGATAAGCAATAGCCCCGCAAAAGATATCGAAAAAAATGCGCGCGCCTTGCTCGCGCAAGGATTCGCCAAATTGGATTTGGTCACTCGCGAAGAATTTGATATTCAAACACAAGTATTGGCGAGAGCGAGAGAGCAACTGATCGCCCTAGAAGCACGAGTGGCCGAGTTGGAAGCACAGCGTAGCAAATGAGCCTGGCGGTACTCTATAGCCGCGCCCTTTCCGGCATGGAGGCGGCTTTGGTGACCGTGGAGGTGCATCTTGCCAATGGTTTGCCGAGTTTCACGATTGTTGGTTTGCCGGAAACTGAAGTAAAAGAAAGCAAAGATCGGGTGCGTGCCGCGCTGCAAAATTGCCAGTTCGATTTTCCCGCACGACGCATCACCGTCAACCTCGCTCCCGCCGATTTACCTAAAGAAAGTGGACGTTTTGATTTGCCCATTGCGCTCGGTATTCTCGCTGCCACAGGACAAATCCCTTCTGATAAATTGTCTGAATACGAATACGCGGGAGAGCTTGCACTGACGGGCGAATTGCGACCGATACGCGGTGCGTTAGCGATGACTTACCGTGCTTCGAATAGTGGCCGAGCCTTTATTTTGCCGCAAGCCAATGCCGGAGAAGCCGCCTTGGTGGAAGATGCCACGGTGTATGCCGCAAAATCTTTATTGCAGGTTGCCGCGCATTTGACGGGGCGAGAGTTGATGCAACCCTTCATCAGCCAACCCCAAGTCACCCCGCCATATTATCCCGATATGCGCGAAGTGAAAGGTCAGGCGCAAGTAAAACGCGCACTGGAAATCGCAGCGGCAGGCGGACACAGCGTGTTGATGGTAGGCCCGCCAGGCACGGGGAAGTCGATGTTGGCTGCGCGCTTCCCCGGTATTTTGCCGCAGATGACTGAGACTGAAGCTTTACAAAGTGCAGCGGTGCAATCGTTAGATGGCAGTTTTGATGTATCAAAGTGGAAGACTCGACCTTATCGTGCGCCGCACCATACTGCGTCAGGTGTTGCGCTGGTCGGAGGTGGCAGCAATCCGCGCCCGGGTGAAGTGTCAATGGCGTTGCATGGTGTACTATTTTTAGATGAGCTACCCGAATTTGAGCGCAGTGTTTTAGAAGTGTTGCGCGAGCCGTTAGAGTCGGGGCGCATCACCATCTCACGAGCAGCGCGTCGCGCTGATTTTCCCGCGCAGTTTCAGCTTATCGCCGCGATGAATCCCTGCCCTTGCGGTTATCACGGACATTACAACGGCAAATGTCACTGCACACCCGATCAGATTTCACGCTATCGTAGCAAGATCTCCGGTCCATTGTTGGATCGGATCGACATTCAAATCGAAGTCCCAGCCGTGCCGCAGGATGATTTGTTGAGTAAGGCCAATGGCGAAACCAGTATTGACTTACAAGCTCGCGTAGAAGCTTCACGACAACGTCAACTGTCTCGGCAAGAAAAATCCAATGCACTACTTTCAGTAACGGAGATCGATGAGTTGTGCAAGCCGGATGCGCAGGGTGAAGCATTGCTACAACATGCGATTAGCCGTCTGAACCTTTCAGCTCGTGCTTATCACCGCGTGCTGAAAGTGGCGCGCACCATTGCAGATTTGGAAGGGGTAAAAAATATCGGGGTAAAACACATTGCCGAGGCGGTGCAATATCGGCGCTTGAATCTGTCATAACAAGCCGGACAGCGCTAAGCCAGCAGCTGATTTGAAGCCGGCATCAAGCAGGTTTTAATTTCCTTTACGGTAACGGCGTGCCATAGTTGACTAAAGGTGGCGCAATTATTTTTACGTTTATGCAACGTTGTTGGCCTGTGAGTGTATTGTCCTTGAGAGCGACTTTTATGCAAAGCTTATGTATGCCCAAGGTCAATCTCTCAAATATATATTCTGTGCTGGATTTCCTCATCCTTTGGACTTTCTTGTCGTCCAAATACATATAAATATGGCTGTCATCACCTTCCAGGATGGCACTGTATTTCATACTGATAAAGGGATTAAGTGGCAGCTCAGCGCCGTTGGCTGGTGACAATATCTCAATACGCGATGCCTGCCTTGCCGCAATCGCATCAACACCCGACTCAGCCTTGATCACAGGCGCATCAATACCAGATTCTGCCAAGACTAACGGCGTATAAATACTGACCAAAGCAGAAAACAACAAAACCAAATTACGCATTACAACCCTCCAACTTCTCAATCGATCATCATTCACGTGTTTATGTTAGCACTGGGCAAAATATTAACAAAGCTGACTTCAATCAAACCTAACTGTGCTTTGGCTTGGTGCGCGCATGGTAAAATCCGTGTTCATTTTTTGAGCTACTCACCATGTCAAACAAACCCCATCTAATCGAACAACTCATTAAACAGCGCATCCTGATTTTGGATGGTGCAATGGGTACGATGATACAACGTTACAAGTTAACCGAAAAACACTATCGCGGTACGGCTTTGTACGGTGATTATAACGGTGTGCGCAGGACTTTCGTTGACCATCACGTCGATGTGAAAGGCAACAATGACCTGCTGGTGCTGACTCAGCCGCACATCATCCGAGAGATTCACGCACAATATTTGGCTGCTGGTGCTGACATTCTGGAGACTTGCACCTTCAATTCCACTGCCGCATCGCTGGATGATTACGACATGGTGGATTTGGCTTACGAGCTGAATTTTGCCGGGGCGAGATTGGCACGCGATGTTTGCGATGAGTTTGAGGCAAAGATACCCAACAAACCGCGCTTCGTTGCGGGCGTATTGGGGCCGACCACTAAAACCGCTTCGATTTCGCCAGACGTAAATGATCCTGGCTTCCGCAACATCAGCTTTGATGCGCTAGTTGAAGGTTACGGCGTGGCGATTGGTGGCTTGTTGGACGGCGGTGCGGATGTGCTGATGGTCGAGACTATCTTCGATACGCTCAACGCCAAAGCTGCGTTGTTTGCCATTGAGAAGCATTTTGAGCAACACAAGGTGCGCGTGCCAGTGATGATTTCAGGCACGATTACCGATGCCTCTGGGCGTACCCTTTCAGGGCAAACCACCGAAGCGTTCTGGAATTCTTTGAGTCATGCGCGCCCTTTGTCTATTGGTCTGAACTGCGCGCTGGGTGGCGATTTGATGCGCCCATACATCGAGGAATTGTCTCGCGTGGCGAGCTGCTATGTCAGCGCGCATCCGAACGCTGGGTTGCCCAACCCACTATCGGATACGGGTTATGACGAGACTCCTGAATACACCGCCAAAGTCGTCAAGGAATTTGCCACAAGCGGATTTCTGAACATCGCGGGCGGTTGTTGCGGTACATCGCCTGCGCACATCAAAGCCATCGCGGAAGCCTTAAAAGACGTGCCTCCGAGAGCCTTACCCAACCTTGAACATAAGTGTCGTTTGTCCGGTTTGGAGCCGTTCAACATTGGTGATGACTCGCTGTTCGTCAACGTCGGTGAGCGTTGCAACGTCACGGGCTCAGCCAAATTCAAGCGTTTAATTCTGGAAGGGCAATACGACGAAGCCTTGGAAGTTGCCAAACAGCAAGTGGAAACGGGCGCGCAAGTCATCGACGTGAACGTGGACGAGGCGATGCTGGATGGCGAAGCCGCGATGGTGAAATTCCTTAATCTCATCGCATCCGAGCCTGACATCTGCAAAGTGCCGCTGATGATCGATTCCTCCAAGTGGAGCATCATCGAAGCAGGGTTGAAGTGCGTGCAGGGCAAGGCGATTGTTAACTCCATCTCGCTCAAAGAAGGCGAAGAAAAATTCCTGCACCATGCCCGCTTGGTACGCCGCTATGGTGCGGCAGCGGTGGTGATGGCGTTTGACGAGCAGGGGCAGGCTGACACTTTCAAACGTAAGACGGAAATCTGCAAGCGCAGTTACGATATTTTGGTGAACCAAGTCGGCTTCCCGCCCGAAGATATTATTTTCGACCCAAACATTTTTGCCATTGCCACCGGCATCGAAGAGCACAATAACTACGCAGTGGATTTTATCGAAGCCACGGCGTGGATACGCAAAAATCTGCCTT
>JABFRF010000021.1 GCA_013141315.1 Gallionella sp.
GGAGGATGGTAACTATGAAGCTGAAGCGACTCCTCAAACATTTTTGGCTGGGTAGTTCGGCAGTGAAGCACTGCCTGCCCAAAAGCGCGCTAGACAATATCGAGCAGGCCATTAAGCAAGGTGAGAAAAATCATGCGGGGCAAATTTGTTTTGCGGTAGAAGCTTCGCTGGATAGTCGTGATTTGTGGGCGAATAAAACTGCCAGACAGCGTGCTATCGAAGTTTTTTCACAGCTGCGGATATGGGATACCGAGCAAAACAATGGCGTGTTAATTTACCTACTATTGGCTGATCGTGATGTGGAGATCGTAGCTGATCGAGGCGTGGACAATAAGATAGGAAAGCAGGCATGGGAGGCAATTTGCCATGATATGGAAACATCATTTCGTCAAGGCGACTTTGAACAAGGCATTGTTAAAAGCATACGTCGTGTGAGCCAACATCTCGCAGAGCATTATCCGAATACGGGCGAAAAAGTTAACGAGCTGCCTGATAAACCTGTGGTGATGTAGTTGCGTTGTCAGTACCCGACAAAATCAGATACAATTAAGAAATATTTAAAACGCAGATTAATCCCCCATGCTGGAAGTCCGTAAACTTGCCTGTAGTCGCGGCGATCACCGCTTGTTTTCCGAATTAAGCTTTACGCTGGATTCTGGGCAAATTATGCAAGTGCAGGGCGCGAACGGCAGTGGTAAAACCAGTTTGTTGCGTTCGTTGTGTGGCTTTTTGATGCCGGACGAGGGTGAGATTATTTGGCGTGGTGAAAATATACGTGAGCTAGACGAAGAATACTATGCCGAGATGATGTATCTCGGGCATCTCAATGCCATCAAGGATGAGTTGAGCGGACTGGAGAATTTGCGTATTTCCGCTGGGTTGTCTGGCGTGGAATTAACTGAAAAAGAAGCGATGGATGCGCTACGCCGCATGGGCTTGAAAGGTCGTGAGATGTTGCCGACCAAAGTACTGTCGCAAGGTCAGCGTCGTCGTGTAGCGTTAGCGCGCATGTTAGTGAACGATGCAAAGTTGTGGATACTGGATGAACCTTTAGCAGCGCTGGATGTCGGAGCTGTGGCTCTGATTCAGCAGTTGATTGCAGAACATTTAGCGCGACAAGGCATGGTGATTTTTACGACGCATCAACCGTTGATTGTTGATGGAATAGACGTGCTGAATTTGAATCTGTCATGAAAAAATCCACGATGTTTGGTTTGTTGATGTTGGTGGTGCGCCGCGATTTGATCTTGGCAATGCGCCGCAGAGCAGATGTTTTGACCACATTGATTTTTTTCGTGATGGTAGTTAGCTTGTTCCCTTTAGGCGTTGGGCCTGAGATGGCGATGCTCAGGAAAATGGCTCCGGGCGTATTGTGGGTTGCAGCGTTGTTGTCATCGATGTTGTCCTTGGGGCGATTATTCTCAGCGGACTACTTAGATGGCACGCTGGAGCAGATGATGTTGGCACCACAATCGTTGTCCATGCTGGTGCTGGGTAAAATGGCTGCACATTGGGTGGTTTCAGGCTTCCCTCTGGTTTTAATGGCACCCGTATTGGGATTGCAGTTTGATATGACGGGTGAGGCACTCGTTGTGCTGATTATTGGTCTTTTGTTAGGTACACCGATATTAAGCATGGTAGGGGCGATTGGTGCGGCGTTAACACTGGGTTTACGTGGCGGCGGTGTACTCTTATCGTTGTTGGTATTACCTTTATGTATCCCTGTGTTGATTTTTGCTACAGGTGCAGTAGATGCAGTGACAAGTGGATTGAATATTACTGCCCATTTGTCGTTGTTGGGTGCATTTTTCGTTATGGCTTTAGTATTCACCCCCTGGGTGACCGCGCAAGCATTACGCATTTCTATGGAGTAATAAACTTGGCAATTAACTGGTTCAAATATGCAGCACCTGCTACTTTTTATGGCTTGGCTGGCAAGCTCATTCCTTGGCTTGCGGTTGCTTCGGCGATGCTGTTTGCGATTGGTTTGTACATTGGTTTTGCGGTTGCGCCAGTCGATGCGCAACAAGGCGAGTTCTACCGCATCATCTTTATTCATGTTCCGGCTTCAATCTTGTCCATGTTCCTCTACATGATCATGGCTGGTTACGCGGCACTGGGGCTGATTTTCAATACGCGTTTGTCGGCAATGATGGCAAGTGCCATTGCTCCAACGGGTGCGTTGTTCGCATTCATTTCATTATGGACTGGTGCATTGTGGGGTAAGCCGATGTGGGGCGTATGGTGGTTGTGGGATGCCCGTATGACTTCAGAGTTGATTTTACTGTTTCTGTACTTGGGCTTTATTGCACTGCACGCCTCGATTGATGACCCACGCCGAGCTGATCGAGCTTCAGCGTTGTTAGCTATTGTGGGTTCAGTCAACGTACCGATTATTTATTTTTCGGTAAAATGGTGGAACACCTTGCATCAAGGTTCGACGATTAAATTCACCGGTTCATCCATGCACATTGCGATGCAGCAAGCGATGTTTACCATGATGGCGGCGTGTTGGTTGTATGCAATGGCGGTGGTGTTTGCACGAGTAAGGACTATTATTTTAGAGCGTGAACGCAACACAACTTGGGTAGGTGAATTATCGGAGGTGAAACAATAATGGCACTCGATATTTGGATGAGAGAAAACCCGTTTACCTATATTTGGATAGGTTCGTATGGTGTTGCTATGCTGGTGTTTGCGATTGAGTTGGGGATGTTGAAAAACGCGAGAAAAGCGACTTTGCAAAAAATTCGCATGATGCGTAATAGTGGGGGAAACGAATAAATGAAACCTCGTCAGAAAAGATTTATGTTTATTGCAGTAGCACTGGCTGGCGTTGGGTTGGCGGTCGGGTTGGTGCTGTATTCATTGAGGGGTAATGTTAATTTATACTTCACCCCGACCCAGGTGTTCAATAATGAAGCACCTGTCGGCAAGAGTTTTCGTATTGGTGGTTTGGTGGAAGAGGGTAGTCTCAAGCGTGATCAAGGTGGGCTGACGGTTACTTTTGCTATTACTGATACTGTAAAGAGCTTACCGGTGGTCTATACCGGTATCTTGCCTGATTTATTCAAAGAAGGTAAAGGTGTTGTTGCTCGGGGTATAATGGAAGAAGGTGGATTGATGCGAGCCGAAGAAGTATTGGCGAAACATGACGAAAATTACATGCCTCCAGAAGCCTTGGATGCTATGAATAAAGCACAAGCAGCGAAGTCTGTATCAGCAAGTGCTCCAATTGTTGTTCCTGTTGTTAAATAATTATATTAGAGGCCTGACATGATTCCAGAACTTGGTCATTTTTCTTTAATTATCGCGTTGTTCATAGCGATAACTTTGGGTACGTTACCTATAATTGGTGCGGCGCGAAATAACTCGGTATTGATGGGCATTGCTCGACCTTTGGCTTACGGACAATTTGTGTTTGTAGCTTTAGCATTTGCCATATTGGCAAATCGTTTCTTGAGTAATGATTTTTCGGTTTTATACGTTGCATCGCACTCAAATTCAGGTTTGCCGATGCAATATCGTTTCGCTGCGATTTGGGGTGGACACGAAGGATCATTGCTTTTGTGGGTAATGATTTTGTCGATTTGGACGGCTGCGGTTGCAACTTTTAGCAAACATCTTCCAGAAGAAATGGTGGCACGTGTATTGGGTGTGATGGGGCTGATTGCGGTTGGCTTCTTGTTGTTCATGTTATTTACATCTGATCCATTTACCCGCTTGTTGCCCGCTGCGGCTGACGGTAATGAGTTGAATCCGTTATTGCAAGACCCCGGCTTAGTGATTCATCCACCTATGTTATACACAGGCTATGTGGGCTTTTCGGTTGCCTTTGCATTTGCTATCGCTGCACTGTTAGGCGGGAAGCTTGATGCGACTTGGGCGCGTTGGTCACGTCCTTGGACAACGATTGCATGGACATTTTTGACCACAGGTGTGATGTTGGGTAGCTGGTGGGCATATTACGAATTGGGTTGGGGCGGTTGGTGGTTCTGGGATCCGGTAGAAAATGCTTCTTTTATGCCTTGGTTAGTCGGTACTGCGTTGATTCACTCGCTTGCAGTTACTGAAAAGCGCGGCGCATTCAAAAGCTGGACAGTGTTGCTAGCGATAGCTGCCTTCTCATTAAGCTTGCTGGGTACATTCTTGGTGCGTTCGGGTGTGTTGACTTCTGTTCACGCCTTCGCTACTGACCCTAAGCGTGGTATTTTCATCTTGGGGTTCTTGACCGTTGTTATCGGTGGATCTTTGTTGCTGTTCGCTTGGCGTGCTCCTAAAGTGGGCTTGGGCGGCAAGTTTGAAGTGGTTTCGCGTGAATCGATGCTGTTGGCAAATAACGTTCTGCTGTCTGTTGCATCAGCTTCAGTTTTTATCGGCACGTTGTACCCGTTGTTTATGGATGCGTTGGGCATGGGTAAATTATCCGTAGGCCCTCCGTACTTTGAAGCAGTGTTCGTGCCGTTGATGGCTCTAGCTGTTATTTTGATGGGTTTCGGTGCATTGGCACGTTGGAAGCAAGCTAGTATTTCAGAATTGGCTAAGCGCGTGCGCTGGGCATTTGCTGCAACGGTGTTGTTGGGTATTTTAGTACCGTTGATTTTCAATCATTGGACGCCCATGATTTCTATGGGTCTGATGTTGTCATTCTGGGTAATCACTACCCTGATTGTTAGCTTGCAGCAACGTTGGGCAGGTCGCGGTACATTGATACAAAAAATACGCAGCCAGAGTGCCAGCTATTACGGCATGCAGATGGCGCATTTAGGCGTGGCGATTTTCATCATCGGTGTAACGGTAGTGAAAGGTTATGCAACAGAACGTGATGTGCGTATGGATATTGGCGACACCGTCGATGCGGGTGGCTACACCTTCCGCTTTGATGGCGTGCATGACTTCAAAGGCCCTAACTTTACCGCTGCTGAAGGAACCATCACCATTACTAAAGATGGCAAGCCGTTTACTACATTGTCCCCACAGAAGCGTCGCTATAACGCATCAGGTATGCCAATGACCGAAGCTGCCATTGATACTGGTTTTTTCAAAGACCTGTACGTTTCTTTGGGTGAGCCTATCCCGAATACCGCGAATGCTTGGGCAGTTCGTGTTTATTACAAACCATTCGTAGATTGGATCTGGGTAGGCTGTTTGTTTATGGCTTTGGGTGGTGCACTTGCGATTAGTGATCGTCGTTATCGTATTCATAGCAAAAAAGCCAAGACACTAGTTGATGAAAGTATCCCTGCAGCTGTGACAGTAAAGGGTACAGCGTCATGATGCGCTTCATTTGGCCGTTTATCGTATTTGTTGGATTAGCCGGGTTTCTTTATGTGGGCTTAGGTCTTAACCCGCATGAAGTGCCTTCACCGCTTATAAATAAACCGGCACCAGCGTTTAATCTGACGCAGCTGCATGATCCCAGTAAGCAATTTACCAGCGAGGAAATGAAAGGCAAGGTTTGGTTGCTAAATTTCTGGGCTTCGTGGTGTGCGGCATGTCAAGGCGAACACCCAGTTTTGTTGGCTTTATCACGTAAGAATATCGTGCCAATTTATGGCGTAGATTACAAAGATAATCCTATGGATGGCGAGGGTTGGTTGGCCAGAAACGGCGGTGATCCATACACGCTCATTGTGACTGATCCTAGTGGCCGCCTAGGGATAGATTATGGTGTTTATGGTGTACCAGAAACCTACGTGATTGATAAGCAGGGCATGATTCGTTATAAACAAATCGGACCTGTAACCAATCAAAATTTACGTGAAACAATTCTTCCATTGGTTGCGGAGCTGCAAGCTAAATGAAACGACTACTAATATTTTTATTGTGTTTGCTACCCTTGTTTGTCTATGCAAATGAAGCTAAGGATATGGCAGACGATCCAGTCTTGGAAAAGCGCATGATAGGTTTAGCGCAAAATTTACGTTGTTTAGTTTGCCAAAATGAATCGTTAGCTAGCTCGCACTCTGGACTTGCGGAAGACTTGCGTCGCGAAGTTCGTGAGCAAATGACAAAAGGTTTGACAGACCAAGAAATCATTGATTATTTGGTATCTCGTTATGGGGATTTTGTGCTGTTCGACCCACCGGTAAAACGCTACACCTTGGTACTTTGGTACGGTCCATTCGCATTGCTGATAATCGGTTTGATTGGTTTGGTAGTGCAGCTACGCAAACGAAAAAAAGATATTGTCGAAGTACAGCTCTCCGCAGAAGATGCTCATCGCGCCGCAGATTTACTCAATTCAACGAAAGACTAACAAATCATGACCTTATTTTGGATATTTTGTGCAGCCTTGCTGCTGCTTGCGATGCTGTTTGTGGTTTGGCCGTTGTGGAAGAAGTCTGGCAACAATAATGAAGTTCTACGTGATGCAGCCAACTTGGGGATTTTGCGTGACCAGTCAACTGAACTAGAAGTTGACCTAAAAAATGGCTTGTTTACACAAGAAGCTTATGAACAAGGCAAGCGCGAATTACAGGGTCGTTTGATTGATGAAGTTAAAACCACTGAGTTATCTGCTGTCCCACCGCTACGCAATCCAGCAAAAATTTTAGCGATAGTAATGATGGTGTTGTTGCCGTTATTTACTGTGTTGTTATATCTTGAAGTTGGTACACCCAAAGCATTGCGGCCTGGCGCAACAACAGCTAGCACTGAAATAGATGATTCTCCTATCACTTCAGAAGAGGGTCTTAGGGACTTGCAAAGTGAGTTGAATAGTAATCCTGACAATCCGCATGGCTGGTACAAATTGGCAAGTTCATATATCCAAATGAAACGCTATACAGAAGCTGCGAATGCCTATGAGCAACTGGTAAAACAAGTACCGGATGAAGCGCAATTATGGTCTAACTATGCCGACGTTTTTGCGATGGCACATGGCAAATCACTACAAAGTGCTGAAGTTAAAAAGTTCCTTGCAACTGCGCTCGACATTGACCCCAATAACATGACGGCATTAGCCTTGAGCGGCTCTGCTGCTATGCAAGGCAAAGATTATGTGACCGCAATTACACTGTGGCAACAAATGTTAAGTCAGTTAGAGCCTGATTCAGCTGAGGCCCAACAATTCACTAACAGCATACAAGAAGCTCGAGACTTACTTGCTGCTGAACCGGGTGGCAAACAGAAATTGGCACAATTGCCAGCAGCTGAGTCTGCGCCAAAATCAGCAGTTGTAAACGCTGCTGCAGTATCTGGAACGGTGACATTGAGTCAGGGACTTGCAGCACAGGTTAAGCCGGACGATGTAGTATTTGTCTTGGCCCGTGCTGCACAAGGTCCTAAAATGCCCCTAGCCGTGTTGAAAAAGCAAGTTAAGGATCTGCCGTTGCAATTCTCGCTCGACGATAGTATGGCTATGCAGCCGCAATTGAAATTGTCTGGCTTTGACAATGTGATTGTCGTTGCTAGAGTTTCGAAATCTGGCTCGCCTATGGCTCAATCAGGTGACCTGGAAGGTTTGACGGATGCTGTGAAGCCAGGTGCAAAGGGTTTGAGTATTGTGATAGGAACTGTCGTTCCTTAAAATGTAAAAATACTGGTTAGTAAAAACGAACGGCATTCGCTTTCACAAGCAGGTGCCGTTTGTTCACTTAAAACCTAATATCTTTTCGTACGCCTGTATATTGAAACCAATGTGAAGAAGCTTACCGTCTTGCTGCAAAATGGGACGTTTGATCACACTGGCTTTTTCTAGCATCAACTTTAATGCTCCTTGGTCATCTTGCACAATGAGCTTGCGTTGTTCAGATAGTCCGCGCCAAGTCAAACCACTACGATTGATTAAATCCTGCCATTGGGTTTGAGCAAACCAATTTTGTACGGTTTCCTCGTCCAAACCATGCTTTTTAAAATCATGGAAAATAAATTTAATGTTGTGATGCGATAACCAGTCACGTGATTTTTTTACGGTACTGCAATTTGAGATGCCATATAACTTCATTTGGTATCATTAAAATTGAGTTTGATTTCACCGATATCAGATTGGGGTGTATTGGCTTGCGACTCGATTTTGCTTGGATCAAAGATAGGAACTTTGTTGGTACGTTCCGAGAAATCGATTAGCGTTGCAAGATTGCTGGCGGAATCTGCACTACGCATCGCTTCCTCTTTACTGATTCTGCCGCTCTTATACATTTTGTAAATAGCTTGCTCAAAAGTTTGTGAACCAGCGGAAACACTCTGTTCGATCGCATTCCGAATTTTATCAATCTCATCATTTTTAATCATATCTGCAATGAGCGAGGTATTCAGCAAGATTTCTACCACGGGTAATTGTTTGCCATCTATACCACGTACCAAACGTTGTGAGATTACAGCTCGCAAGCACATAGATAAATCGGCAAGCACGCTTCTACGCGCATCATAAGAGAAGAAGTTAACGATACGATTCAGCGCGTGATAGCTGTTGTTGGCATGCAAAGTGGTCAAACACAAATGCCCCGTTTGGGCAAAAATCAGCGCGTGCTTGAGCGTTTCTTTATCGCGAATTTCACCGATCATTAACACGTCCGGTGCTTCGCGCATACCGTTGATTAAGGCATCTTCATAGGATCGCGTATCTGTGCCAACTTCACGTTGATTGATGACACATTTGTCGTGACGGAATAAGTATTCGAGGGGATCTTCAATGGTGAGGATGTGGCCGCTATGCTCAGTGTTGCGATATTGAATCATCGACGCGAGCGTGGTTGATTTGCCTGAACCTGTTGAACCGACCACCATCACCAGCCCACGCTTTTCCATAATCAACTGGTTGACGATGTCTGGCAGATTTAATTCTGCCGAGCTTAATACATGCGTTTTAACGCAGCGAATCACAATGCTGATGCTGCCACGTTGTTTGAAAACATTGACGCGAAAATTGCCGATGTCTTGCGCACGCATGGAAAAATTCATCTCCATGTCAGACTCAAATTCAGCAATGCGCTTAGGCCCCATCAACTCATAAGCAATACGTTTTACCAACTCAGGATCAAGCTTCTGCGCATTAACTGGCATCACCACACCCTGGATTTTGATATTGACGGGGGTGCCGACCGAGAAGAAAATATCAGAAGCCTCTCTATCGACAGCCATTTGCAGAAGTGGTGTGACAATCATCATGTACCCCTAAAAATCAAAATTCTGTTGCTATACCGCGTTGCGCTCAAAAAATTCTGGTTTAATATCTTTAGCACGATGCTTAGGGAAAAGCCCTCTTGCAGATTTGTGTCTTGAGCCATGCGAGCGTTCTAAATACCTCGCAGCAACTCGTTGATGCCTACTTTCGACAATGTCTTTGCATCGACTTTTTTAACGATGACTGCGCAATACAAACTATAGCTGCCATCTTTGGACGGTAGATTGCCACTCACTACCACTGAACCTGCCGGCACACGTCCATAACTCACCTCGCCAGTTTCGCGGTCAAATATCTTTGTGCTTTGCCCTATAAACACCCCCATAGAGATCACCACATTGTCTTCCAAAATCACGCCTTCGACGATCTCGGAACGCGCCCCTACAAAGCAGTTATCTCCGATGATAGTAGGATTGGCTTGCACAGGTTCAAGTACGCCACCAATCCCCACACCACCGCTTAAATGAACATTCTTACCGATTTGTGCGCATGAGCCTACCGTCGCCCAAGTGTCCACCATCGTACCCTCATCCACATAAGCACCGATATTTACATAAGACGGCATCAACACCACGTTCTTGCCGATGAATGAACCCCTGCGCGCCGCTGCCGGAGGAACAACGCGGAAGCCTCCTTCGCGAAAGTCACGGCTGTTGTAATCGGCAAATTTGGACGGCACTTTGTCGTAATAGTTAGTGAAACCGCCCTTGATGAAGTTGTTGTCTTCCAAGCGGAAGGATAATAGAACTGCCTTCTTCAGCCATTGGTGTGTGACCCATTCGCCATTGATTTTTTCGGCTACGCGCAGCTTGCCTTGATCGAGTTGCATGAGGATATTATCTACAGCCTCCTTGAGTTGTGCATCGGCATTGCGTGGGGTGATTTCGGAACGGCGTTCAAAAGCGGTATCGATGATTTTTTGTAGTTGATCCATAAGAAAAATGAGTTCCGTAAAAGTAAAAAAGTATGGTTGGTTTAAAACTGTAACTTAACTGTTGAATTGACAGGCCAGCTCGAAATCTTGCTGGATATGCTTGATGCTGATTCCACTATTCGTCATTGGGTGACAAGGGGGAAATCAATAAAATTCAAATGCGATAATCACAGGCGCATTCTATATGAAAAAGTAGCCACTATTAAGCTACAAAATTACGCCAGATATGGAGCGAGTAGGTAGGCCAATTTCAAGCTTGAACTGGCGAAACTTGCCACGCACCGTTCAAATAAACAATCTCATTCTGCAAACTAACTGATTCAGAAACTGCAAATACATCAACATGATGCCGTGCGTTTGCCCGTCGTATATTGGCCTTGTTGTAAACGCCATGCTTGGCACCTAGGGATAGATGAATCCCGCACATGCGCTCATACGTGCCTATATCACTGACAATTTTTTCCGGTGTAAAAGCCCGGTTTAGTCCAAAGCCAAGTTCGCGTAACCACACCTCTCCTTCGTCAGCACGGATATTGGCGAGCACTAGGTCAAACTCCGGCGTGGAGTTGATAGCATCGGTGACTCGCCCTTTACTGATGACCAATGTGATAGGTATGTCCGGTTTGTTAGTGGAGAAAGTGGTGTCACCAAATGCAAAGATGCGCACGCGTCCGTTCACGGCTTCTAAATCTTGTGCTTCTGTGAATACTTCACCGATAGGAAATTGCCCGCCCACATTGTTCATTTCACGGTAGTCACCGACATTTAATTTTGCGGATTCGAATGCCGAAGCAAACACCAAGCGTTCTCCACCGCTATCAATTTCCCCATATTTTGCTTGGTCGATGCGTGCTTTAAGCGCGTTGCCTACACTTCGGAAATACACAGGGTCATAGGCTAGTGACTCAATGTAATAATCCGCTTGCTCACTTTGCATACGGCCAAGATGAGGGTGTTCAATCACCTTGAATGATCTTTTAAAAAGCTCAACGCGGATGCGAAACGCTTCAAGACGAAAGTTGGTTGATTGGATGAGTACCACTAAATCAGAGGGGGCAAGTTTGGCGAATTCCGCAAAAACAGCTTCGGGAGTTACTGCGTCAAAGTCAATAAATACAGCAGTCGGCAAGCATCGCCGATAGGCGGCTGTGAGCGTGATAGCGAGATCTGAGCGGGTGTCGAATACGACTAACGCTGACTGCGGTTGTTCATGCCGAATCGCCAACGTCAAAATATCGCGTAGATGTTTTTCCGCAGTATCTATCGCGTCAAACTGCATGGGTATTAGTGATTTTTTTGATAATACTGAATAAGTCCGCTGGTTGAAGCATCATGCGGTGTGACTGCGGGTGTGTTGTTCAACAATTCAGGCAAGATTTTTCCTGCCAATTGTTTGCCTAATTCCACGCCCCATTGGTCGAACGGATTGATATTCCACATCACGCTTTGCACGAATACTTTGTGTTCATACAGCGCAATCAACTTGCCTAATGTATGCGCGTCTAGCTTATCAAACAGTAGGGTGTTGGTAGGTTTGTTGCCAGCAAATACCTTGTGCGGGAGCAGTGCTTCCAATGCCACGCCTTGCATACCTTGAGCAACTAATTCAGCACGTGCTTCTGCCGAAGTTTTGCCTACCATCAACGCCTCAGTTTGGGCAAAACAGTTGGCGAGTAAAATGGCGTGATGCTCACCGAGCGGAGCTTGGCTATGCAGTGGTGCAAGGAAATCCGCCGGAATCATGCGTGTGCCTTGGTGGATCAATTGGTAAAAAGCATGTTGACCATTCGTGCCTGGTTCCCCCCACACTGTTATGCCCGTGTCGTAATCGACTGCATTACCTTCTCGATCTGTCCCTTTACCATTACTCTCCATATCCAGTTGTTGCAGATAGGCTGGGAAGCGATGCAGGTACTGGCAATACGGGAACACTGCGTTAGAACCCACGCCGAAAAAGTTGCCGTACCAAATGCCAAGCAAGCCCATCAATACAGGTATGTTTTTGTCGAGTGGTGCACTACGGAAATGGTTATCCATCGCATGCGCGCCATCCAACAATTCCTCGAATTTATCCATGCCAACATATAGCGCGATGGGTAAACCTATCGCCGACCATAGTGAGTAACGCCCGCCGACCCAATCCCAGAACTCGAATACATTTTCAGGATTGATACCGAATTTTGAAGTTGCCTCAAGGTTGGTAGAGACAGCTGCGAAATGTTTTGCCACGGACTGCTCATCACCTAACTGCTCAATCAACCAAGCACGGGCCGAGCGCGCATTGGTCAAGGTTTCCTGAGTAGTGAAGGTTTTTGAACTGACGATGAATAAAGTGGTTTGCGCATCTAATTTTTTGAGTGTTTCACTCAAGTGCGCACTATCAATGTTGGATACAAAATGTACGTTTAGTTGAGGGCTGGCATAAGACTTGAGTGCCTCACATACCATCAACGGGCCAAGATCTGAACCGCCTATGCCGATGTTAACGATATCGCGTATTGCTTTACCTGTATGACCAACATGTTGCCCATTGCGCACCGCATCAGAAAACCGGCGCATCAATCCCAACACGCGGCGTATATCAGGCATTACGTCCTTGCCATCAACATAAACCGCTTGCGCTGAACGATTGCGTAACGCAGTGTGTAGCGCGGCACGTTGTTCCGTGGAATTGATTTTCACCCCAGTAAACATTTGCTCAATGTAAGCAGGCAACCCAGCTTGTTCAGCTAGTGCAACTAACAGCTGAATAGTTTCAGCATTGATGCGATTCTTAGAAAAATCGAAAAACAAATCATCAAACTGTAACGAAAATTTACCAGCACGCTCTGGATCATCTTGAAAAATTTGACGCATGTGTTGCGTTTTTACAATTGCATAATGGGCATTGAGTGCTTGCCAAGCGGCAGATTGAGTGAGTTTTGACATGATGATTGAACTAATTCGATTGCAACAAATTATCCAGCTACTAGAATTATTCCCGCCAACGGCGGTAAAGAAATTTCGGCAGAGTAGGGCAGCCCCATCCAAGGAATCGGTTCCGCTTGTATCAGTCCTGCATTACCGATGTTGCTACCGGCATAAAATTCCGAATCACTGTTTAACACTTCGCGATATTGGCCCTGTGAAGGCAAACCAATACGGTAGTGGTTACGCGGCACAGGGGTAAGATTTAAAGCAACGATGGCAATAGAACCATCACGTGCTTTGCGCTGATAGGAAAGCACGGATTTTTGCGCATCGTTACAGTCTATCCAAGCGAAACCCTCATGCTGAAAATCTAAATCATGCAGTGCAGTTAATTTGCGATAAAGCTGATTCAGGTCATGCGTTAAATTTTGGATACCGCGATGAAACGCTTCGCCTAATTGCCACCACTCCAATTCCCACTTGGATTGCCACTCACGACCTTGCGCGATTTCGTTGCCCATGAAGTTGAGTTTTTTGCCGGGACTGGTCATTTGGTAGGTCAACAACAAACGTAAATTGGCAAATTTTTGCCATGCGTCGCCCGGCATTTTAGAGAGCAATGAACCCTTCCCATGCACCACTTCATCATGTGAAAAAGGCATCACGAAATTTTCACTGTAGGCATAAATTTGCGAGAAGGTGAGTTCGTTGTGGTGGTAGCGGCGATGCACCGGATCATTCTGAAAATAGCTCAGTGTGTCATTCATCCAGCCCATGTTCCACTTGACTGAGAAGCCCAACCCGCCTAGATAAACGGGGCGCGATACGCCTGGCCAAGCAGTCGATTCTTCAGCAAAAGTGAGTGCGCCAGGGAATTGATCATGCGCCATGATGTTCATTTCGCGCAGGAAATCGACGGCATCAAGATTCTCGCGACCACCGTATTTATTGGGTATCCACTCGCCTGCTTTTCGTGAGTAATCCAGATATAACATTGAGGCAACCGCATCAACACGTAATCCATCAAAGTGGAATTCAGATAACCAATAATGCGCACTGGACATCAAAAAGCTTTTAACTTCATTGCGTCCAAAGTTGAAGATGTGTGTACCCCAATCTTGATGAAAGCCCATGCGGGGATCGGCGTGTTCGTACAATGCCGTACCATCAAAGCGCGCTAACGCCCAGCTGTCTTGCGGAAAGTGGGCGGGTACCCAATCCAGAATTACGCCGATATCTGCTTGATGGCAGGTGTCGATTAACAGACGTAATTCATCCGCAGAACCAAAGCGACTAGTTGCGGCAAAATAGCCAGAACATTGATAGCCCCACGATTCATCCAGCGGATGTTCGGTAACCGGCATCAGCTCAATATGCGTATAGCCCATTCCTTTAACATACGGAACAAGGTCGGTAGCCAATTCGCGATAGCTGTAAAAGCGACCATCAGGATGGCGTTTCCATGAGCCGGCATGAATTTCATAAATGTTAATCGCACCATGCAGCCAATCCCATTCGCCGCGTTGCTTCATCCAAGCATCATCCTGCCAATGGTGTTCATGGGTTGGTGAAGTTAAAGCGGCTGTGCCGGGACGTAATTCGTAGCCTTGTGCATAAGGGTCGGTTTTGGTCAGCAACTCACCCGTTTCGCGATTGCGAATTTCATAACGGTACAGGGCGTGCTGTTTAATCTCAGGTAAAAATAGTTCCCAAACGCCGCTAGAGCCGTGTAAACGCATGGGATTGAGGCGACCATCCCACTGATTGAACTCACCAATTACACTAACTCGCTCAGCATTGGGTGCCCACACCGCAAAGCGAATACCTTTTACGCCGTCGATTTCAACAGCGTGCGAACCGAGCATACGATAACCTTGTTGTAGCTTTCCTTCACTGAATAAAAACAAATCTTGTTGAGAAATGTTGGCAGGAAACTGGTACGGATCAAATACATCGCGTGTTGCTAACCCCTCGCTGATGCGCAATTTATAAGGGCTAGCGGGCTGCGAAACACCGCGCCACTCATACACGCCGCTAGGATGAATTTTCTTAAACAATTCACTGTCGGATTTATTGAGTAACTCGACTTGTGTCGCAGAAGGCTGGTAAACGCGAATGACCCATTGCGAGCCATCTTGATGTAAGCCCAGCAAGCCAAAAGGGTCATAGAGACGGGCTTGCAACAATGATTCAATCTGTGTTTTCAACTTGTACCCACCCTTTTTTCTTGTCTAGTAGGGCGATTGTAAACGATAATGGCGAGACTATATAAGCTAAATGAGGAGAGCGAAATGAATTCAGAATTGAGTTATTTGCAAAAAAAATACCAAGCTAGTGCTGGTGAAATAGCGCCTCGTTTCGTTAGTCGACTGACCAAAAATACTTATGCGATGGTGCTGGCAGGGGGACGCGGCAGTCGTTTACATCAACTCACTGATTGGCGCGCCAAGCCTGCTGTGCCGTTTGGCGGTAAGTTTCGCATCATTGATTTCGTTTTATCTAATTGCGTTAATTCCGGTATTCGCCGTATCGGCGTAGCGACACAATATAAATCACATAGTCTGATTCAACATATTCAACGTGGATGGTCATTTCTCAATGGTCAATTCGGCGAGTTCGTGGATTTGCTGCCCGCACAGCAACGTATCGACGAGCAACACTGGTATCAGGGTACAGCCGATGCCGTATTTCAAAATTTGGACATCGTGCGTACGTCGAACCCAGATTTTGTATTGATATTGGCGGGAGATCACGTTTACAAGATGGATTATGGTAAGTTGCTGGCCTTCCATGTGGAAAGCAAAGCGGACATGACAGTGGCATGCTTGGAAGTGCCCGTTGCAGAAGCGACTGCGTTTGGCGTGATGGGCGTCGATGAGAATTCTCGAGTGGTCGAATTTGTCGAAAAACCATCAAATCCCCCCTCTATTCCAAGTAACCCTGAAAAATCGCTGGCCAGCATGGGTATCTACGTTTTCAATAGCCAGTTTTTGTACGAACAGTTGATTCGGGATGCGGATGACCCAAAGTCTAGCCACGATTTCGGCAAAGATTTAATTCCGCACATGGTGGCAAAATACCGCGTATTTGCACAGAGTTTTGAGCAAAGTTGTGTCGGCATGGGTAATGACGAAGTGCCATATTGGCGGGATGTCGGGACTATTGATTCGTATTGGGAAGCCAGTATGGAGCTGACCAAAGTCGTGCCTGATTTGAATATGTACGATCAGGAGTGGCCAATCTGGACGCATCAAGAACAACTGCCCCCCGCCAAATTTGTGTTTGATGAACCGGATCGTCGCGGAATGGCAATCGACTCCTTGGTTTCTGGTGGCTGCATCGTGAGTGGCTCAACCGTTAAACACTCCTTGCTATTTTCCGACGTTCGCGTAAATAGCTATTCCGTCATTGAAGATTCAGTATTATTACCTAATGTAGATGTGGGGCGTTACGTGACTTTAAAGCGCGTTATCGTGGACAAGGGTTGTAAAATCCCTGATGGTTTAGTAGTGGGTGTAAATAGTGAAGAAGATCGGAAACGTTTCCATGTCAGTGAGAATGGCATCACTTTGATTACTGCTGAAATGCTGGGGCAATTCAATCACGGCACGCGTTAAATCAAGCTCAATATGGCAAAACAATATTTCGCAGTAACTCTGTAACCATGAAAAAATCTGTTGACCTTGTATTTCTCTGGCATATGCATCAGCCAGATTACCGCGATTATTCCACCGGTGAGTTTGTGTTACCTTGGACCTATTTACATGCCATCAAAGATTATTCTGATATGGCATACCACCTTGAACGGCATCCTAAAGTCCATGTGGTGATGAATTTTGTGCCAATTTTGCTTGATCAATTGGAAGATTATGTTGGGCAGTTCGCAACTGGAAAGTTTCGTGATCCTTTGTTGCAGTTATTGGCTCAGGAAGAGGGGGTTGTGTTCTCTGCTAAACAGCGGCAACACGTTTTGGATGCATGTTTCCGCAGCCATCACGGCAAAATGATTGAGCCCTATCCTGCCTATAAACGTTTATCTGAATTGTTCAATCGTTTGCAGGCAGATGGTGAGGCAGCGTTATCGTATTTATCCGATCAATACATGACAGACTTGCTTACTTGGTACCACTTAGCCTGGTGCGGTGAAAGTGTGCGGCGCGAAAATGAACTGGTAGCGCGCCTGCTGGTTAAGGGGGAATGCTTTAGTTACGCTGATCGTAAGCAGTTCCTTGAGTTGATTGGTGCGATTATTTCAGAAATCATTCCGCGCTATCGCAAACTTGCAGAAACTGGGCAAATTGAAATTTCCGCCACGCCACATTATCATCCACTGGCACCACTATTGATTGATTTTGCTAGCGCAAAAAAAACCATGCCTGATGCACCCATGCCCAAATCAATCCAATATCCGGGTGGTAAAGCGCGTGTTGCAGCACAAATTCGCCAAGCCCAGCAGAGTCACAAAGTGCGTTTTGGTAGTCAGCCTTATGGATTATGGCCTGCGGAAGGTTCAATTTCGGATGCCACGCTTAGTGTGATGGCCGAGGAGGGCTGTGCTTGGGCGGCGAGCGGAGAAGGGGTGTTGGCAAATAGCCTCCGCGAAGCGCAACACAGCTTGCCAAACCGTGCGGAATACTTATATCGCTCATATCATCTGACTCATGGCGCAGAAGGATTAAGCTGCTTTTTTCGCGATGACAAGCTTTCGGATTTGATAGGCTTTGAGTATTCAAATTGGCATGGCAATGACGCAGCCGAGCATTTCGTCGGGCAAATTGAATCTATCGCCCAGCACGCAGCAGCAGGTGATACCCCGATCGTTAGCGTGATTTTAGATGGGGAAAATGCTTGGGAATATTATCCTTACAACGGTTTTTATTTCCTCGATCAGCTTTACGCAAAGCTAGAAGCCCACTCAACTATCCGCACCAACACCTACAAAAACTATCTTAAAACAAGTGCTGCAAGCAGTGCCAAAGCCTTGCCTGGCATAGTTCCTGGTAGCTGGGTGTATGGTAATTTTTCCACTTGGATAGGCTCTAAGGATAAAAATCGCGCCTGGGATTTGCTGTGCGAGGCGAAGCAAAGTTACGACAAAGCGGTGGCGGCGGGCAGTTTGAGTCCGGCTGAGCAAACTGCTGCAGAAAGGCAGCTGTGTTCATGCGAAAGCTCAGATTGGTGCTGGTGGTTTGGCGACTATAATCCTGCCAACTCAGTCGCCAGCTTTGACCAGCTCTACCGGCATAATCTCAGCGAGTTATACCGCTTATTAAAACTGACTCCACCCGCTCACTTGTCTTTACCCATTAGCCACGGAAGCCAGGTTGGAGGAGCGAGTGGAGCGATGCGTCGTGCCACAGATGAGGCACAGAGTTAAATTAAAATGATTACGCAACGCGCTAGCGGTATTTTGCTGCATCCCACCTCACTTCCTGGCCCATTCGGTATAGGAGATTTTGGCGCGGACGCGTATAAGTTTGTTGATTGGTTAAAGGCATCAGGGCAAACTTATTGGCAAGTTTTGCCTTTAGGAGAAATTGGCCCTGGTAATTCTCCATATATGAGCAGCTCAGCCTTTGCTGGCAGTATCTTGTTCATTGATTTGTTCGAGCTTGCCGAACATGGCTGGCTTGACGATGAAGACTTGATTCCACTCCCTGAATTTAATGCGGACCGCGCAAATTACGATCTGACCAAGCCCTTTCGCATAGAACGTTTACGACGGGCCTCCAAGCGCTTTTTTTCAAGCCCGGATCATTGTCTGCATCAGGCTTTTGCTAAGTTCTGCGAATTAGAGCAAGAGTGGCTGAACGATTATGCCCTATTCATGGCAATAGCTAAGCAGGAAGAGGGGCGAGAATGGTCCTGCTGGCCTCATGAGTTGATGGGTAGAGAGACACCAGCTCTGAGTAAAGCAGCAATTAAATGCGCTGACGAAATCTCTTTTTGGAAGTTTTGCCAGTGGGGATTTGCCCGTCAATGGTCAAATTTGAAGGACTATGCCAATAGGCAGGGTATTTTGATCATTGGCGACGTGCCAATTTTTGTAGCTTTACAGAGCGCAGATGTTTGGTCGCATCAGGATCTTTTTGAATTGAATGAAAATGGTCGGCCCTTAGTTGTAGCTGGCGTGCCACCAGATTACTTTAGCGAGACCGGTCAACTGTGGGGAAATCCCTTGTATCGCTGGGATGTTCATCAAAAGACCGATTATAAATGGTGGATATATCGCTTGAAGAAAGCTCTTCAATTATCTGATTATGTTAGGATAGATCACTTTAGGGGTTTTGCATCCTATTGGGAGGTTCCAGCGGATGCACCAAATGCAATTTATGGTAAATGGAAGTCAGGTCCTAGCGAGAAACTATTCATTGCATTCAAAAATTCCTTCCCAAATCTGCCCATAATTGCCGAAGATTTGGGCATGATTACACCAGATGTTATCGAACTTCGCGAACAATTTCAGCTTCCTGGCATGCGTATTTTACAATTCGCCTTTGGCGAAGACGAAAGCAATCATTTCTTACCGCATCATTACATTCATAACACCGTAGCCTATACTGGCACGCACGACAATGATACCTCGGTAGGTTGGTGGAACTCACTGCCTGAGCATCAGAAATCTTTTGTTCAACATTACTTAGGTAGCGATGGACACAATATTCAATGGGTTATGATGAGCGCACTGTCAAACTCAAATGCCAATACCGTTATTTTCCCCATGCAAGATGTGCTCGGCTTACCAAACACTTGCCGTATGAACTACCCAGGATTACCCGTTGGCAATTGGGAGTGGCGGTTTAATTGGGGACAAATTCAAGCTGAACATTCTAAATTGATGCTAAATATGAGTATGGAGCATCATCGTTTCTCGGCAACTGAGTTTCCGTAACAAATGCAAGGCGTTGAGTTGTAGGTTAGTGGTGCGCCAGTAATTTAACATAATATACAGCACTGGTTTATCGGCGTAGCCAGTAGCTTCTAAGTTCCTCTTCAAAAGCCCTTTTGTCAATCACTTTGATGAAAGGGCTTTTTCATGTCAGTTACACAAGTTGCAAAACGTAGCAGCATTTCTATATATAACCCAGCAGTAACAGTGTGCGATGCAAGACTAGAGGAATACGGGTCTAATGACGTGTACAACTTGGAGGCGGCGCAACGCATTTTGATGTCGGTTGAACAGAGTTTGAAGGACGTTCAACAGCTTCTTTCTAGTCAGTCTGGGCGTGGTCGTCAGTTCAACCTGTCAGCGTTATATCAGGCGCGTTGTGTGGCGCATGCGTACCTATACCCGATAGAGTTAATATTGGAGCGCGGCAAGAACGAGAAGGGGGTGTCGTAATGTGCGCTGCAGCGTTTTGGCGCGTTGAGGAAACCAAGGAATTTGCGAAGTTCTGGCGTGATGAAGCGGCGCGTGAGAGGGGGGCGGCGTGTTTGCGTCGTGCTTTGATATGCGACGAATATGCAGAATTTTTTGAAGATAGATTGCGGCGCATGGGTGTTGAGGTGGAGGAGTGAGCGCGGCGGTAGCGCGCATCCAAGCCTTGCAAAACTTGACTAAACACAGTGCGGATGCGGCACAGCACGTCAAGGCGTATTTCAGCGAGGAAAATAAAAAAGAGGCGAAGCATCGTGCGGCATTTAATGCGCATGGGTTTACGCCTGCGCGGTCGTTTGGCAGGCAGATAGCAGAGTGGCAGGGCGGCTACAAGGCGCGGCGGGTAAACATCATTCCTGATAGTTGGGCGGCGGATGACTTAGCTGAATGGGAGCGGATAGAGGCGGCGGTGTCGCAACGCTTGGCTAATCAGTGGCTAGACAAGCAAAATTCACCACTGTTTGAAGCGCATGGATTGCTGGTTTGTACGGAGGATGATTTGCAGTCGATTGCGGGTTGCATGGCGCGGCGGTGCGAGCGGTCATTGTTGGCGATTGGGGATTGTGTGTCGAGT
>JABFRF010000060.1 GCA_013141315.1 Gallionella sp.
AGTATTCTCGACCGCTGAAGACAACCAAAATGCGGTGACTATCCATGTCTTGCAAGGTGAACGTGAGATTGCTTCCGGCAACAAGAGATTGGGACAATTCAATTTGTCTGACATTCCACCATCGCCACGCGGCATGCCGCAAATCGAAGTGACTTTTGATATCGATGCGAATGGTATTTTGCATGTATCAGCTAAAGACAAAGCCACCGGCAAAGAAAACAAGATCAAGATTCAAGCTAGTTCTGGCCTGAGCGAAGAAGAAATTCAACGCATGGTCAATGACGCTGAAGCCAATGCCGAAGAAGATCGTAAAGCCATTGAATTGGTCACTGCGCGCAATCAGTTGGATTCACTGATTCACTCCACCCACAAGTCGCTTAAAGAATATGGTGAGCATTTGAGTGGTGATGAGAAAACTGCAATCGAAGGCGCGTTAAAAGAAGCGGAAGAAGTGGTTAAATCTGACGATAAATCCGCTATCGAAGCCAAATCTGAAGCACTGGCGACCGCTGCGCAAAAGCTTGGCGAAAAAATGTATGCCGCTGAACAAGCCAAGGCGCAGGCCAATGAAGCAGGAGCAACGCCTGATGCAGAACCTAAGAAAGATGAAGGCGATGTCGTGGATGCGGAGTTCACGGAAGTAAAGGATAAGAAGTAACCCTTACTCACGAGCAAAATGATGGGGCGCGTCTGCGCCCCTTCTCACATTGGCGAAAACTATGTCTAAAAAAGATTACTACGAAACCCTAGGCGTAAATCGCGATGCATCCGATGACGACCTGAAAAAAGCCTATCGTAAGATGGCAATGAAGTATCACCCTGACCGCAATCCAGACAACCCAAAGGCAGAAGCGCATTTCAAAGAAGCCAAAGAAGCCTATGAGACATTAAGCGACGGGCAAAAACGCGCCGCCTATGACCAACATGGCCACGCGGCATTTGAAGCCGGCGGCATGGGCGGCGGCAGCCCATTTGGTGCAGGTGCGGGTGCACAGGGGTTTGATTTCTCCGACATTTTTGGCGACATATTCGGTGGTGGTCAACGGGGTGGTCGCAGCAGTGTGCAGCGCGGTTCTGATTTGCGTTACAACTTAGAGATCACCCTAGAACAAGCAGCACGAGGTACCGAAACACAAATCCGTATCCCAACTCAAGCGGAATGTGAAACCTGTACCGGCTCAGGAGCAAAACCAGGCACGACGGCGAGCACCTGCACTACCTGTTCAGGTCACGGTCAAGTACGCGTGCAACAAGGCTTCTTCTCGGTGCAGCAAACCTGCCCGCGCTGTCATGGCACAGGCAAGATGATCGCTTCACCGTGTAAATCGTGTAATGGCCAAGGGCGCATCAAAAAGCACAAAACACTGTCCGTTAAAATACCAGCTGGCGTAGATACCGATGATCGAATTCGCCTCAGTGGCGAAGGTGAACTTGGCGTAAATGGCGGGCCGCCCGGCGATTTGTATGTGGTTGTGCAACTCAAATCTCACGCTGTTTTCCAACGCGACCATAACGATTTGCATTGCGAAATGCCGATTAGCTTTAGCATCGCAGCTCTGGGTGGGGAAATAGAAATCCCAACACTCGATGGCGTGGCAACCATCAAAATTCCCGCCGAAACACAAAGCGGAAAAATCTTCCGTTTGCGCGGCAAAGGTATCAAAGGAATACGCAGCGCAACACATGGCGATTTGCATTGCCATGTGATCGTGGAAACACCCGTAAACCTCACCGACAAACAAAAGGAATTGCTGCGCGAATTCGAAGCGATCAACGACAAGGACAACGAACGACATAACCCGCGTGCCAAATCCTGGATGAATAAAGTTAAAGACTTTTTTGCCGAGTGATTTTTCCAGCTAGCCCAATAAAAAACGCCCGATACGGGCGTTTTTTATTGGGTACGTATAACGAAACAACTCTTGCTATCAAAGCCCAAATAAAATTTGGGGGGATAATTCGTCCGTAAAAATCCAAACTAGCATTGTGAGTCAACTGTACTCTTGCGCAGGGACTAAGCCCATACTCACTTAAATATGCCTATCGTTTTCATCGAAGCCAAACTTACGCCCAGCTGCATCAGCACGCGCGACCAGTCCAGTGTAGCATCCATAAAATCAAAATGAGATAACTCTTCCGGTACCACGATCGTGTCTCCCGGCTCCATTGATACCGAACCTCTGCCGAGCCAATTTTTATTGGCCACTTCAACCATACCATTGGCACGTACCACGTAAGTCCGGCTTTCATCCCCGCTGTGAGTCACGCCACCCGCCATCGCCAGGTAATCACCGCTCATCAGATTTTTGCGGTAAATAAATGCTGTCTGATTATAAACTTCGCCCACAACCACGACTTCATCCGGTCGTTTCGGCACATACAGCCTATCCCCGTCACGCAAGGCTAAATCATAGGGTGTGCCTTTGAGTTTATCTACATCACTCAGCTCAAGCACGATGCGCCCGGTGGCGCGCACGGTTTTCATTTGCTCATTAACGCGCTTTGCCGCTTCCAAAGTAACCGACTGTCGCCTGCGTATCACATCATCCCTTAGCATAGTGGTAGCCGGCTCTAGTTTTGCCACTTCTGCTTCGGTGCGTTTAATCAATTCATCTATCTGTTGTTGCTGATCGGCACGCACTGATTCACGCGTAAATACAGCCGCACGCAGATAAGCATCATCGGTAAACCCCCCTGCACGGGTCAATAAGCTTGAAAGATGCTCACCTTCTTCAACAGTATAAATTGCCGGGTAGTTCACTTCACCTTGCACCTCCACTTTGGCCGCGCTGCGCCAATTTGAAATGGTTCTGATGAGCAACTCATCATGGGGCAATAACACGATATTCGCATTGGCTTTTCCAGCCAATGCATCTGCCAGATTGACTTCAACATGGCTAATCTGCCGACGTACCCCTCCCAGCACTTCATAGCGGGTTAATTCGGCGACTTCCAGGTAAGACTGCTCCTTAGGCCCGCCTGCCGCCAATACTAAATCGACCAGATGCATATTCTCGGCATAAGGATATTGCCCGGGGTTGACCACTTGACCAGAAATCGAAACCACATTTAGCGGATCTATCGAAGACTTGGAAAACACATACACTTGATCATCCGCTTTCAAAGCGACATCCGCCTGCTTATCCTGCTTCACCAATAATTTATCCAACGATACCCGCAAAGTTGTAACGCTACGCGACACGGGATCGGTACGCTGTATCAGGGCGTAATCCAAAAATGCGCCCGGTAGTAAATCATCCATAGAGCCAAGCAAATCGGACAACTTCATATCTTTGGCTAAGCCATATTGACCCGGACGCTTAATGTGACCGAGCAGACTCACCGTATCGGTGCGCATCCCTGAAATTGGGAACAGCATTAGGATGTCACCATTTTGAATCTTGGCAGACTGCCTCAATTCAAAATCCAGAATATTGCGATCCCCTCCCTGGCTAAGTCTATCGATTTGGATATGTTTCATATCTGCATCAGCCAACGCACCACCCGCCATCTCCATCACTTCTTGCGCAGTTTTTTCGGTACGCAGTTCATAGATAGCAGGTCTATTCACTTGCCCAGCCACGCCAATCACTGGCCCCACGGGCGGAATAAAGATCACATCGCCCGGCAGTAGGCGTTCATCTCCACGACTATTGCCTTTGAGCAGGAAATCATACAAATCAAGTTCTTTAACAACCCGTCCATTACGCTTCAGTTGGATATGACGCAACGAGCCTTGCTTACTCACCCCCCCTGCAGAAAATAGCGCATGAGAAATGGTCGAGAGCCCACTGATCAAATAGGAGCCGGGATGCTCAGCATCGCCCAAGACAAACACCCGGATAGAACGCAACCTGCCCATAGTGATTGAAGTGGTGACCCCTATCATTTTTTGCCGCACATGCTCGGCAATCAAGGCTTTGGCTTGCATAAAGCTCAAACCCACCAAAGTTAGCGAGCCAACTTTCGGCAACTCAATGACACCTTCCCGATCAATGACCAGATTCAAACTATCGTCACGGCTGCCATAAAACTGCATCTGCAACTCATCACCGGGACCCAACACGTATTCGGGTGGAACAGGAATATCGGCTGCGGGGGCAAACGTGTTGGGAACACCGGCAAACAATTGATAGCCAAATTGTGAGATATCACTATCCACTCCCCTCACTTTTTGATTTTCGAGGAATCGCTCCCAAGAGG
>JABFRF010000025.1 GCA_013141315.1 Gallionella sp.
CGACAACGTCAGCATTACCGTGCAACTCATCAACCCGATCGCGATGGAAGAAGGCTTACGCTTCGCGATTCGTGAAGGCGGTCGTACCGTCGGTGCCGGTGTGGTTGCAAAAATTATTGAGTAGTAATACAATGCGCGCCCTCGCGTGGTCGGGTTGCAAATCTGACCACGCGATTTTGTTCTTTAATTAGCGGCATTGCCGCGTAAACGCAAGAGAAAATTATGCAAAGTCAAAAAATCCGCATTCGCTTAAAAGCGTTTGACTATCGATTGATCGATCAATCAGCTGCGCGAATTGTTGAGACAGTAAAGCGTACTGGCGCGGTAGTTTACGGCCCAGTCCCATTGCCAACTAAAATTGAGCGTTTTGACGTGTTGCGTTCACCACACGTGAATAAAACCTCACGTGATCAGTTTGAAATTCGTACTCATTTGCGTTTGATGGACATTGTTGATCCAACAGACAAAACAGTAGATGCGTTAATGAAATTAGATTTGCCGGCTGGTGTGGATGTGCAAATTAAGTTGCAGTAAGTTTAGTTGTAAGTAGTAAAAAATCGGCTAACCAATAGAAGTTAGCCCCTTAACAAGAGGAAATTAAAATGAGTTTAGGACTTGTCGGTCGCAAGATTGGCATGACCCGCGTATTTACCGAAGACGGATCATCGTTGCCGGTAACTGTGCTGGAAGTGTCCAATAATCGTATCAGTCAGATAAAATCTGTTGATACAGACGGCTATTCAGCCGTGCAATTAGCGCATGGTGTTCGTCGTGCTAGTCGCGTTACTAAAGCTGCTGCTGGACATTACGCTAAGGCGGGTGTTGAGGCGGGCAGTAAGGTAAAAGAATTCACTGTATCTGTTGCGCAAACGTCAGAGCTCAAGGCGGGTTCGGTGGTGAGCGTGGAGATATTCAAGGCTGGTCAGTTGGTTGATGTGACGGGCACGACTAAAGGTAAGGGTTACGCAGGTACGATTAAGCGTCACCACTTTAAATCGGGTCGTGCGTCACACGGTAACTCAAAGTCACATAACGTACCAGGCTCTATCGGTATGGCTCAAGATCCGGGTCGCGTTTTCCCAGGTAAGCGCATGACGGGTCATTTGGGTGATGTGCAAAGAACCGTGCAAAATTTAGAAATCGTACGTGTGGATGTTGCGCGTCAATTGCTGCTTGTTAAGGGTGCTGTTCCTGGTTGCATCAACGGCAGCATTGTCGTGCGCCCAGCAATAAAGGCGGGTGCATAATGGAACTCAAAGTTATTAATGATAAAGGTCAAGCTAGCGCAAGCCTCAAGGCTTCTGATGAGTTGTTTGGTCGTGAATACAACGAAGGTCTAGTTCATCAATTGGTGACTGCCTATATGGCTAATGCGCGCGCTGGCAACAGCAAGCAAAAAGGTCGTAGCGAAATCGCAAAAAGTACCCGCAAGCCATTTGCGCAAAAGGGTACAGGTCGTGCTCGTGCGGGTATGGCTTCCAGTCCTTTGTGGCGTGGTGGTGGTAAGATTTTCCCAAATACTGGCGAAGAAAACTACACGCAAAAAGTTAACCGTAAAATGTATCGTGCGGGCTTGGCTTCCATTCTGTCAAAAATCGTTAGTGAAAATCGCTTGATGGTGGTTGATACGCTGACAGTTGATACGCCAAAAACAAAAAACTTGGCGCAGAAGCTCAAAGGTTTGGGTGTGGATACTAATTCTGTTCGCTTGCTGATTATCACTGACAGCATTGATGAAAATCTGTATTTGTCATCACGTAATTTGCCGAATGTACTGGTGCTGGAAGCGAATCAAGCTGACCCGGTAAGCTTGGTGCGTTTCCCTAACGTTTTGGTGACGCGCAATGCAGTGGCTAAGATTGAGGAGATGTTCGCATGAGTGCTAAACAATATAGTCAAGAGCGCATGATGCGAGTATTGATTGCTCCGCAAATTTCTGAGAAGGCAACCTATGTTGCTGACAAGCATGAGCAGGTGGTATTTCGTGTTATGACGGATGCGACCAAGCCTGAAATTAAAGCGGCTGTTGAGATGATGTTCAAGGTGCAGGTAACTAAAGTTCAGGTTGCTTGTGTTAAGGGTAAAGCGAAGCGCTTTGGCCGCATTATGGGTCGTCAAAACAACTGGAAGAAAGCATACGTTTGCTTAGTTCCGGGGCAAGAAATTAATTTTGCTGCAAACGAGCAGGGATAATCGTCATGGCACTCATTAAACTAAAACCAACAACTCCGGGGCAGCGTGCAGTATTGCGCGTGGTCAATCCTGAACTGCATAAAGGTAAGCCAGTAGCAGCATTGCTGGAAAAGAAAACCAAGACTGCAGGTCGTAACAATAACGGTCATATTACTACTCGCCACATGGGCGGGGGTCATAAGCAGCATTATCGTTTGGTCGATTTCAAGCGCAACAAAGATGGCATTCCTGCCATGGTTGAGCGTTTGGAATATGATCCAAATCGTAGTGCGAACTTGGCTTTGCTGTGCTATGCCGATGGTGAGCGTCGTTACATTATTGCGCCTAAAGGCGTATCAGCTGGCGCAGCTCTGGTGAGCGGATCTGAAGCGCCAATCAAGGCAGGTAATGCTTTGCCTTTGCGTAACATTCCAGTCGGCTCAACAATACATTGCATCGAGATGTTGCCTGGCAAGGGCGCGCAACTTGCACGCTCAGCTGGTACGTCAGTTCAGTTGCTGGCTCGTGAAGGAAGCTACGCTCAATTGCGTTTGCGTTCTGGCGAAATCCGCAAGGTGCATATTGATTGCAAAGCAACGCTCGGCGAAGTGGGTAATTCAGAGCACAGTCTGCGTTCTATCGGTAAAGCCGGTGCGATGCGTTGGCGCGGTGTTCGCCCTACCGTTCGTGGTGTGGTAATGAATCCGGTTGATCACCCACATGGTGGTGGTGAAGGTAAAACCGCAGCAGGTCGTCATCCAGTTAGTCCGTGGGGCGTGCCAGCTAAGGGTTTCCGTACACGTCGCAACAAGCGCACTACGGGCATGATCGTGCGTCGTCGCTTTCAGGTTTAAGGGGTAGATATATATGGCACGTTCGATTAAAAAAGGTCCGTTTGTTGATGCTCACTTGCTCAAAAAGATTGAGACAGTTCGCGCAACTAACGATAAGCGTCCGGTTAAAACTTGGTCTCGCCGTTCAACGGTGCTGCCTGAATTTGTCGGTCTGACTATTGCTGTGCATAACGGAAAATTACATATTCCTGTTTATGTTTCTGAAAACATGGTGGGTCATAAGTTAGGTGAATTTTCCTTGACACGTACCTTTAAGGGCCATGCTGCAGATAAAAAAGCAGTGGTCAAGAAATAAGGAATGATGATGACAACCACTACAGCAGTAGCAAGAAAAATTCACCTCTCGGCACAAAAGGGTCGTTTGGTGGCCGATCAGATTCGCGGTTTGCCCGTTGCGCAAGCATTGAATATTTTGAATTTCAGTCCAAAGAAGGCTGCGACTATCATTAAGAAGGCATTGGATTCAGCTATCGCGAATGCAGAGCACAATGATGGTGCAGACATTGATGAGCTAAAAGTCAAAGTTATTTACGTTGATAAGGCAGCATCAGGAAGAGGTTTTTCGGCGCGCGCAAAAGGCCAAGGCCATCGCCTCGAAAAGCAAACTTGTCACATCACTATCAGCGTGGGGAGCTAAGGATTATGGGACAAAAAATTCATCCAACCGGTTTCCGGTTGTGCGTTCGTAAAAATTGGGATTCTAAGTGGTACGCCAATAGCAAAGATTTCTCAAGCTTGTTGCTGAAAGATATTGATGTGCGTGCTTACCTCAAGAAAAAATTGGTAACGGCAGGTGTTTCCAAAATTGTTATCGAGCGTCCTGCTAAGAATGCAAAGGTAACGATTTACACCGCTCGCCCAGGTATGGTAATTGGCAAAAAGGGCGAAGATATCGAGACATTGCGCGCTGAGTTGCGCAAGCGCATGTGCCTTCAATCTGTTGACGTTGCAATTGAAGAAGTGCGCAAGCCAGAAATCGATGCACAATTAATCGCTGAAAGCATTACTTCTCAACTTGAGAAGCGCATTATGTTCCGTCGCGCGATGAAGCGTGCGATGCAAAATGCGATGCGTTTAGGCGCGCAAGGCATCAAGATTATGAGCGCAGGTCGCTTGAATGGTATCGAAATCGCGCGTACTGAATGGTATCGCGAAGGACGTGTGCCATTGCATAC
>JABFRF010000053.1 GCA_013141315.1 Gallionella sp.
AGAATCAAGCCATCGTTTGCAACATCGGTCACTTCGACAATGAGATCGATGTCGCTTCACTCAAGCAATACACATGGGACAACATCAAGCCGCAAGTTGATCACGTTATTTTCCCCGACGGCAAAAAGATACTGCTGTTGGCAGAAGGCCGCTTGGTGAATTTGGGTTGTGGTACAGGTCATCCGTCTTACGTGATGAGCTCAAGTTTTGCCAATCAAACCATCGCACAAATTGAGTTATTTACACGCACCAAAGATTATCCAATCGGTGTTTACACCTTGCCTAAACATTTGGATGAAAAAGTGGCGCGTTTGCAATTGACCACATTGAATGCGCAGTTGAGCACATTGACCGACCAGCAAGCGGCTTATATTAGCGTGTCTAAGGATGGTCCGTATAAAGCCAACCACTACCGTTACTAAACTTACTTTTGAATACTAAACTACGTCATTCCCGCGAAAGCGGGAATCCAGCCAAACAAAAAAGCACTCCGCAACGCGGAGACAAAACCCAAAGCTTTGTTGATAAAAGCACTGGATTCCCGCTTTCGCGGGATAACCAGCGACTTGCCAGCTTGCTGGCTTAGTCGAATGGCTAGTTGCTTTACTAATGACGAAAGTGCGAGCGTTCAATTTGAAATTAAACTATGTCTTCCACCCGTAATGAATTTGCAGATTATGTCGTGGAGCTTATGTCAAATTGGGCGACAGTGTCAGCGCGCAAAATGTTTGGTGGGCACGGTATCTATCGTGACGGCATGATGTTCGCATTGATTATCGAAGAGGAGTTATTTTTCAAAGCCGATGCAATCAATGTGGCGCAATTCAAAAGCGAAGATAGTCACCCTTTTACATACCAGAGTAAAACTCGTATTGTGGAAGTGTCGTACTGGTCTGCTCCACCCGCTTGTCTTGAGTCACCGTCTGAGATGAGCGAGTGGTGTCAGCTAGGCTTTGCGGCGGCGTTACGCAGTCGTTCAGCTAAACCTGTTCCACGTACAAAAAAGGTAAAGGTTTCCTAAAATGAAACTGTTAATCATCTGGGCATTAAACGCATTAGCACTGATCGCAGTGGCCAATTTTGTACCCGGCATTCATGTCGATGGTTACATGGCTGCGCTGATGGCCGCGTTTTTATTGGGCTTGGTCAATACCTTGATACGCCCGATTTTATTGCTACTCACATTACCCATTACGCTGGTAACGCTTGGATTATTCATTTTTGCCATCAACGGATTTCTATTTTGGTTTGTTGGCTCCGTGTTAAAAGGCTTTGTGGTCGATAGTTTCTGGCATGGCGTGTTGGGCGCAGTGCTGTACAGTATTTTTTCTTGGGCGCTTTCTTCAGCGGCCAATCAATTGTTAAAAAAATAACTCATCATGAATAAACCACTTATCAGTTTTGAATTCTTCCCGCCTCAAACACCAGAAGGCGTAGAAAAATTAACTGCCGTGCGCAAGCAATTGGCTGTACTCAATCCCGAGTTTTTCTCGGTGACATTTGGCGCGGGGGGCTCTACGCAAGATCGTACTATGGAAACCATCAGATTGATTCATGCTGAAGGCCATCATGCTGCGCCGCATCTGTCTTGCGTTGGCTCCACGCGCGACAACATCCGTGCCTTGTTGCTCGCCTACAAAGAGCTGGGTATCAATCGCATCGTTGCGCTACGTGGTGACTTGCCTTCCGGCATGCACAGCATCGGCGAGTTTCAATATGCCAATGAACTCGTGTCGTTCATCCGTGCGCAGACCGGAGAGCACTTCCATATCGAAGTAGCGGCTTACCCTGAGTTTCATCCGCAAGCGCGTACAGCACACGATGACCTGATCAACTTCAAACGCAAAGTCAGTGCAGGCGCGAACTCGGCCATTACGCAATACTTTTACAATGCAGATGCCTACTTCCGCTTTGTAGAGGATTCCCGCAAGCTGAGTATCACTGCGCCTATCGTGCCGGGCATTATGCCTATCATGAAGTTCTCGCAACTGGCGCGCTTCTCCGATATGTGCGGCGCAGAGATTCCGCGCTGGATGCGCAAGACATTGGAAGGTTATGGCGATAACACTGAATCTGTACAAGCATTCGGTCTCGATGTTGTCACCCAATTGTGTGAAAAACTCATCGCAGGGGGTGCACCCGGTTTGCACTTCTACACATTGAACCAAGCCGGTGCTTCGTTGGAAATTGTGAAACGGTTGGGTTACCAATGAGTATGTTGCGCGCACCGGAACTATTATTGCCTGCCGGCACACTGGACAAAATGCGTGCTGCGTATGCCTTTGGCGCAGATGCGGTGTATGCCGGACAGCCGCGCTATTCCTTGCGCGCGCGCAACAACGAATTCCAATTGGAAGAGCTGCAAATCGGCATTCAGGAAGCGCACGCGCTGGGCAAGAAATTGTTCGTCGCCAGCAACCTGATGCCGCATAACGCCAAGGTGAAAACTTACATGGCGGATATGGAGCCCGTCATCGCCATGCAGCCGGACGCACTGATTATGGCCGACCCCGGTCTGATCGCGATGGTGCGCGAGCGTTGGCCCGAAGTGCCGATTCATCTGTCGGTACAAGCCAATACTGTCAATTACGCAGCGGTAAAATTCTGGAAATCGCTCGGACTCACTCGCGTGATTTTGTCGCGCGAATTATCGCTGGATGAGATTGAGGAAATTCGTCAGCAATGTCCCGATATGGAATTGGAAGTGTTCGTGCATGGCGCGCTGTGCATCGCCTATTCCGGTCGTTGCCTGCTCTCCGGTTACTTCAACCACCGCGATGCGAACCAAGGCACCTGCACCAACTCGTGCCGCTGGGATTACAAAGTGGATAACGCCGCAGAAGATGGCACGGGCGATATTCAAAAAGCAAACCCTCTCTCCAACTCTCTCCCTGAGGGAGAGAGGGCAATCGTCCCCTCGCCCGCAAGCGGGAGAGGGCTAGGGAGAGGGTTGGCGGAAAACTGCCAACCGGAAAAGCTGGATTTCGATTTCGATAAGGCGTTGAGTCAATCCGCGTTATCCGATTGCGGTGGGCAAGCCCGTCACCCAATGGCTGACCGCGTGTACGTCATCTCGCGTCAGGATCATCCCAATGAACTGATGCCAGTGTTGGAAGATGAACACGGCACGTACATCATGAACTCAAAAGACTTGCGTGCCGTAGAGCACGTCGAACGCTTGGCTAAGATCGGCATTGATTCGCTCAAGGTCGAAGGCCGCACCAAATCCATTTACTACGTGGCACGCACCGCGCAGGTGTATCGCCAAGCTATCGACGATGCCGTGGCAAATCGTCCGTTCAACCTGAGTTTGCTCGGCGCGCTGGATGCACTGGCGAATCGCGGCTACACCGACGGCTTCTACGAACGCCACCACACCCACGAACAACAGAACTACATGCGCGGCCACTCCGAAAGTTTTCGCCAACAATATGTCGGCGACATCGTGGCGTGCGCGAATGGCATGGCTGAGATTGACGTGAAAAACAAATTCCAAGTCGGCGACAAACTCGAAATCATCCATCCTTCCGGCAATCAAATTGTCGTGCTGAACGAAATGCGCAGCTTAAAAGGTGAAGCACTCACTATCGCACCGGGTAGCGGACATCGTGTGCAGATACCGTTGCAGGGCGAGTTGGCTAAGGGCATGGTGGCAAGATTTCTTTGAATTAAACATGGGGAACCCTGATGTCTGCTGATGAATACCAAGGCTGGGTGGGCACTTTCAAAAATGCATTGCTTAAACTTGAGCCAAAAATTAATGAAGGGCAACGGAAAATATTACTTGGGCACTATGGTGCACCGGATATGGCGTTGTCCGTAAAGCGCTTTGCAGAGATTGCTGGATACCAAGGAAATCGTGCGGGAAGCCTACAGTATGGAAAGCTGGCTAGAAAGATATCGGAGGAAATTGGAGAACCTACTCAGGGTGATCAAATAAGTACGATTGCTGAATGGCGGGGCGACCTAAAAGATGAAAAAGGGCATGGTCAATGGATACTTTACGATGAAGTCGCTCAAGCTCTCGAAGAACTCGGCTGGGTAAAAAAAGATTCCTTGGGAGAAGAAACTCTCTCCTTAAACACAACAAAGCAATCATTCCTAATAACTTGGAAAGAAGGTAATCCACCTTATAGTTTCGAAGATTTTAAGGGCATTAAATCTTGGAGATTCTCCAGTCATAAAAAGGCCAGGGTTGGCG
>JABFRF010000142.1 GCA_013141315.1 Gallionella sp.
AATCCGCCCAATACACTCGCCGCGCCTTTAGCGATTGAGCCCACTTTTTCGCCCGTCGTTGATGTCAGTTCAGTTGCTTTATCCGACACCTGATTTGGCAGCCAGATTGATTTTTTCACCGCAAAATAGGCTGCTTTCGAGTCTGGCCAAAACACGCTGATTTGAGAACCCGTTGCACCCAACATATTTTGTGGCGTGCCTTCCGCGTGAGCGGCTGAACCAAAAAGACCCCCATCATTGCCTGCATCAACATTCATAAAATTAACCTGCATCCGCACTTGAATCACCGCAACCCCCAGTTCATTCGCAAGCTTCATGGTGGGCGGTGTTCCTAACTTAAACCCAAGCCCAAACACGCTTGGCGATGTTCCTTTTGCAGTCACGGTTACGCTACCAGCATGTGTATCACCTGCTTTACGACCAATTAAACCCATTGATGCCGCTGAACCCAGCACACTATCTTTTTCGTCAACTCGTGTTGGCTTGCCATCAGCATTAGTCAACTCACTTTTGAACGAGCTGCTCATTAAGGCATCTTCCGGCAAAACTTCGTAACCGCGTTGCTTCAACAAATCCTTAAATTGCTGGTGCAATTTTTCAGTCATGGCAGACATCTGCTCATCCGTTGTGCCTTTAAGCGTAAATGTTTTTTCAACCGAGCTAGCTTTGCCGTTCGTGCCGTTGCTACCCCCGGCAGCGATATGCTGAGTCACAAATTCAACTTGAAACCCAGCAATGGCCACCTTGCGTACTGCAAAGTCAGCAGGCTTCGCCGTGTCAGGGAATACTTGTTTGAACACCGCAGCGTTGTCGCTGCTTGCGGTGAGTTCGACTAGTGTAGGTTCTGCATTGCCGAACAGCCCAGCTGTTGCGTGAGTAGAAAATAACAAGCACAGCACTAAGGGTACATATTTGTTTGACAGCTTCATTGCAGTATCTCCAGTTGAAAGTACGTTGGCGTGCTAAATGATGTTTTGCACTATCGTGAATGTAGTGGAAATTTACTGCGATGGGTATCCCGCGAACGCGGGGGGTGTGCTTGATAAATTTGCAGTAGGAGTTGCGCAGTTTGGTGATTATTCACGATAGCCGAATTCTTTAACTTCGGCGCGAATTCTCGTTAGCAGCGTTGTTGCTTTTTCATGCTTTTGATCGGCTGCGCGCTTGCACCAAAACTCAGCCATTCGGTCATCTATCGATACGCCTATCCCATAGTAATAAAAACCGCATATCGAAAATTGTGCACTTACCTCTCCCCCTTCGGCTGCTTTTGTGAACCAAGTTACAGCCTTTTTTGCATCCTTGTCCATGCCCTCTCCTTTGAGGTACATCACAGCAAGATTGAATTGCGCATCAACATGGCCTTTCTCGGCTGCCGCACTGAACCACTTAAAAGCCAGTGCGTAATCTTGTGCTATGCCGTTGCCATCGTGGTAACTATTGCCCAAAGCATATTGAGCGTTTGTATGACCTTGTTCAGCTGCGGCACGAATCCACTTCGCGGCTTGCACTGGGTCTTTCGCCAAGTAATCACCGTCTTTGTATAGCAGACCAACAATGTATTGCGAATTGCCATTGCCGCCCGCTGCGGCTTTTAAATGCCACTGTGCGGATTGCGCCGCATCCTTAGTGACACCCTCGCCTGTGCCATATAGTGCGCCAAGGAAGGATTGAGCTTCTGTATTCCCATTCTTCGCTGCCATCTCAAACCACTTGGCAGCAGTTGTTGCATTTTTTTCTAATGTTTTTCCCTTCCAATAAGCCCAGCCTACTTCCACTTGGCTTTCCACATTCCCTAGTGCCGCTGCTTTTTCGTACCACTTCAGTGCCAATCGTTCATCTTTAGGCGCGCCCCCCCAACCAATGCGGTACACGTCCCCAGCTATCGCGGCAGACTTAGCGTCGCCGTCGTCACCAGCCGCCTCGTTTCTTGCTATTTTTTCGTTATTAGTCAGTTCACGAACAGGCTCTGCGTTTGATTGGGAGCGTTGCCAAATGTTGCTTAGCGTTGCTCCAATATCTGGTAAAGGGGTATAGCTACTGTCACTCGATGAATTTTGCGTGGGCGCATAGGAGCGTTCTAAATAGAGCTTATCTGCTCGATGAAAGTCCCCCTGCACATTGCAATCTGCCACGGTGTTGCATGCCAATGCATTTGGCATGGTTGCAAATAAAATAGTAATGATGAGAGCGGTAGTGCAGGTATTTTTCATAATGATTAGTCACTCAATGTGATTTCGTTGAATAGCAAAAAATAACTTACAGCATAAAATCATGCGCCTTGAGCCACTTAATTGCGAAGTCCTTCCCCTGCTCGATTTGAGCTGGGTTCAGCTTATTTTCTATGGCGTGTTTAAGATTACGCGCATCTTCTTCATGGCTAATTTCGGTGGCAATAAACGCCCACTTAAAAGCTTCCACTTTATCTTCGCTAACGCCATCTCCATAAAAATAAGCTTGGCTTAAATCAGCTTGCGCGTATGTGTTGCTAGCTTCTGCAGCCTTTTTTAGCCAAATTACGCCTTGCGCAAAATCCTTGCGGTTCATGTAAATTCCACCTAATGCATTTTGCGCACGATCTTCATTTTGTTCAGCCGCTAAGGTGAACCACTTGATTGCATCTGGTTCGCTTTGCTCAACTCCTTTTCCTCGCTGATACATATTGCCTAGGTTAAATTGTGCGCTTGCATCATTTTGCTCTGCGGCTTTTCGATACCATAACAATGCTTGAGCAAAGTCTTGCGCCACACCATAACCTCTGTAATAAGTCGAGCCAAGATGGTTTTGCGCTTCCGTCGAGCCAAGCTCTGCGGCTTTATTTAGTAACTGTTTGAATTTTTCAGGGTCTGCTTTAACGCCTTGCCCTTCGTCATACGCCACACTCATCAGATAAAGTGCTTTGGGGTGATTTTGAGCGGCGGCTTTGCTATACCAGCCAACCGCCACATCCATGCTGGCTTCCACGCCCAACCCCGCAGCATTCATCAGGCCAAGCTTAAATTGAGCCTCAGCATTATCTTTTTTGGCGAGCGCAGTCCATTCTTTGAGCGCAGTTTTATAGTCTTCTTTTTGCATTGCCTCATTGGCTTCTTTCACCCCAGAAAAAGCTGGGAGTGCAACACAATAAAAAAGTAAGGCTAAGGCTAGTCGTTTCATATTCAGGGTCTTTCAGTAAAAGGTATGTGGCTTAAAAGCAGTCGTATTACTGAGCTAATTTAATAAAACAGATTTTCGTGACTCGTATAACTTCAGTAAATGAAACCATGCCACTCATTCCGTTGGCGACACTCTTGCTACAAGTGCCAAGCAATGCATCAATTTCTCTCTTACTCATGCCCACCTTTACTTTTTCAAACTGTTCTATAGCCTCTTCATACGTCAAATTATCTAGCTTCTCTTCTTGTTTTTGTTTCTCTTGAGCCGCTTCACGCTCTAATTCTTCTGGGGTCTTGGGTGTAGGCGTGCCGCAGCCTAGGAGTGTTAATGCAAGAAGCGCAACTACAGTTAAATTAAAGCGATTCATATTTTTTCCTTTTTGAGGTTTTACAGTTAATGAAAAGTAACAGCATGGAGCATTCGTAGCAGGTGGATAGTTGAGTTACAGAAAAAAAGGATGGACTAAAGGTTCGCAGGCTTGTCTATCTTCAAGGGTCTTGGTTTCGTTGAGACATTTAATAAGCTGTAGATAATCAATGGCGGGTTGATGCCCTAAGGCGGCTTCAGCTTGAATAATCTCACGTCCCTTCACTTTATCTTTAGTCATGCCAAATATGCCCTTCTCCGTTGCGTATGCACTGGCCGCAACTAAATACAGATTGCTTGAAGGTGTTTCAAGTAAGGTTTTTAGTTTTAAGTCTGTCGTGGAGGGTTCTGAAACCACACTGAGTTTATAAATAACCTGTGGCGCATGTGCCACCCCCAATGTATTTGCCTTAAATGCGGCTTCAATAAGTTGCGGATAAAAACGATCATCCTTTTTGTAAATTTCTACCGCTTTGTTCAACAAAAATGAAGCTTGATCGGATGCGGACAATCCAGATGCGGACATGTACAGTTCATATAGTTGCAAACCCACTTCGGGTTCAGGCTTAACGCCGTAGTCACCAGCGATGAGAATGTTGGCTAGATTGCGTAGCGCATGATGATCCCCTTGTGTTGCAGCCTTGCGCAACCAGTACATGCCTTTCCCCACATCTACTTGAAAGCCATTCGTGCCATTTAGCAGTGAAAGGCCAAGCTGATTTTGCCGCATTGCGCGCCCATCTTCCGCACCGAAAATTAAAACATTACGTCGATCATTTGCAATATCAGCTTCGCTGAAAAACGTTCTGGGTTTACTGAGCTCTTCTTTTTCCCATGCCAAATATCTGGCGTGTGATACATCCCACGCCGCATTTTTGCTGTCTTCCCAACTTTTGAAGCTGTTAGCTAAAGCACTCGACACGCCATCGTAAGAACTAGATGAGTCTCTTGGTGAATTCTGTGCAGGCGCATAAGAGCGTTGTAAATCAAGCTCTATCGCTCGATTAAATTTACCCTCCACATTGCATTCCGCCACGGTATTGCAGGCAAATGCATTGGGTATTTGCGCAGTGAGTACAGCACTCACTAGCAACACAGAGGATTTCTTCACCAGAGTACAAATATGTTTTTGCATAATCAATCGCATCGAGAAAAAATTTGAGTCAAAAATAAGATTGAATGAAGGACACGCATCACACCCAACCTATCGTTAGTTTTTTAAGAAAGAATTTCAATTCTTGAAGAAGTCGTTGTATGCGTTTTGCGCTTGAGGATGGTTTTGCGCCGCTGCTTTTTCGAGCCAGTATTTAGACTTAGTATCATTTTTTTCTACTACCTTGCCAAAGTGCTACAGGATCCCTAAATTAAACTGCGCATCTACATAATCTTGATCTGCCGCTTTGGTAAACCACTTTATCGCCTCAGCATTATCAACAGCAAAGCCTTCTGAGCCATCGAGATAGAGTGAGCCGAGTAAAAACTGCGCTTTATCCGATTCCTTTGCGGACTTGAGCAGCCAATTTTTTCCTTCGGTGAAATCTTTATCAACCCCTAGTCCTAGCAAATACCTTTCACCAAGACTTTGCTGTGCGCTATGGTGGTTTTGCTCCGCAGCGAGGCGATACCATTTTGTTGCCTCAACGTCATCTTGTTTGATGCCCTGTCCTTTACCAATCATTGTTGCAAGGTCGTACTGTGCTTGACGATCACCTTTTTCAGCCAGGGTGCGAATTTCGTTAATCGCAGCCGTAAAGTCGCCCTTGTTATAGGCTGTATAAGCATCGTCTAGTGTCGCGCTTGCTGAGGTGGAAAATAAAGCGACTAACATCAAAATTGTTGTTGTTTTCATTGCGTGTTTCAAAACGTTCATTGCAATCTCCAGTGTAGGTAAGTGAGGGGGGTAAAAAATTACGTCCTGACTGTAATCGAAATTGATTGCGATGGGTATCCCGCGAACGCGGGGGTATCTTTTGTTGGTGTAGTTGGTAGAGTTGTGGGCTGTCGTTATCGGAGGAGGGTAGATGCAATTATTGCCACGCAGACCAGCTTACGCATTGTTGTTCATTGCGTTGCTTGGTTTATTGTTTGCCGCAGGAGTGGTGCGGTTTGCTTTGCAGCAGCCGTGGCTTGGGGTGCATTTCGTGGTAGCGGAAGATGGCGAGACGTTGCGGGTGAGTGAAGTTGCGTCACCTTTTTCGCAGCACATCCCATTAGGTGTAAACGTACAACGTTTTATTCCTGCGTCTGGTGTGTCGATTGACGTGCTGCCAACAGACTTGATTGAAGAACCAGATTTCTTTGATAGCTACGCAGAGATGAGTCATTTTTTTGCGCGGCAAAGCGTGCTGAATGACATGTTGCATGAGCAACAGTTGGATATAGTTTGGCAAGATCAGCAGGGCATCGAAGGTCGTGCAACCATAGTGATGGGTCAGCGTCCATTGTCTGATTTACCTGTCGTGTTCTGGTTTCAGTTATTTTCTGGGCTAGCGGGTTTATTGATTGCCGGTTGGATTTATCTGCTGCGTAAGGACGATTGGGGCACGCGGATGTTTGGCTTAACCGGTTTGTTCTTTTTGATATGCATATTTCCAGCGGCGATATACAGCACGCGCGAGCTAGCCTTGCAAGGCGACACATTTCGTGTGCTGGCATCGCTTAATCATTTTGGCGCGGCTATGTTTGGCTGTGCTTTAGTCGCCTTATTTCTAGTCTATCCACGAAGGTTAGTTCGACCCCGCATATTGCTTGTGTTGCCGCTGGTTTTTGGCACTTGGCTTGCCGCCGATATATTTCGCTGGGCACCCAATCAAAATTGGGGGTCGCGCATTCTCGTGTCATTAGAGATGCTGTTGGCAATTATATTTGCGGTGGTGCAGTGGCGAAAAACACGCGGTCAACCATTGGAGCGCGCCGCATTGCGTTGGTTTACTTCATCCGTGTTATTGGGGTGCAGCTTGTTCATCACAACCACTTACGGCGCGAGCGTGTTAGGCCTATTCCCCGCGCCTCAACAAGGCTATGCGTTTGGATTCTTTTTAATCATGTATGTCGGCATTGCGTTGGGGCTGCGCCATTACCAACTGTTTGAGATGGATAAATGGGTGTATCGCAGCTACTTGTGGATTGCAGGTGCAGCTCTAGTGATGGGATTAGATGGCTTACTTATTTACATGGGTGTGACACAAACGGCTTCGCTGGGCATCACTTTGCTGGTAAGCGGTTGGATATATTTCCCTTTGCGGCAGTGGCTTTGGCAGCGCATTGTTAATAAGCGCGCACCAGACATTGGCAACTTATTGCCAGAGCTTTCCGCCATCGCTTTTACTGCATCACCCACTGAACAGCAAGAACGCTGGGCGACTTTTTTGCGCAGTATTTTTGATCCACTAGAAATACAACAAAAAGGAATAGAAGCCACAGACAACGGCGTAGGTGAAAATGGCTTGGCACTTTATGTGCCGAGCGGCGGCACGCTTCCAGCTTATGCCTTGCGCTATGCGGGACGCGGCACACGTTTATTTTCCTCGCGGGACGCAGTGTTTGCTGCATCGTTAAGTCGATTGTTGGAGCAAGTGATGAGTGGTCGCTCCAACTACGAGCAAGGTGTGGCACAAGAGCGGTTACGCATTGGACGTGACCTGCACGATAACATTGGTGCGCGACTATTAAAGTTGATACACCATTTGCGCGGTACATCGAATGCAGATATTGCGCGCGATGCAATGAACGACTTGCGCACGTCAATCGCAGCTTTAGACGGACAGCCTGTGCCGTTGCACAACGCATTAGCCGACTGGCGTGCTGAAGCGGGTGCGCGTTGTGACGTGGCAAATTGTCGTTTGCAGTGGCAGCAAAGTGATCTACTGCCCAACATCGAATTGCCTCCACGCGTGAAAGCAACATTAGAATCGGTAATGCGCGAAATCATTACTAACGCGCTTAAACACGCAACGCCCAGTCATATTCATGTGGAAATTAGCATGGATGCTTCGCGCTTGCAGGTCAGCGTAGAAAATGATGGTGACATTGCTGATCCGCTTACTTGGAAAGAGGGTTATGGCTTACGCAACATCAGAGGACGACTGGCAGAGTTGGAGGGAAGCCTGAGTATCTCGGCTGCGGAGAGTGAAGTTCGATTGACGCTAATAGTGCCGCTGATATGAAAGTCGCACTTATTTTAGAAGATATGCCAGAGTCACAAGAGATGCTGCGTGAGGTTGCGCAGACGGCATTCCCAGGCATACGCGTTTGCTGTGCGGCAGATATAGCTAGCGCGCTAAATTTACTGCAAAAGTTTGAATTTGATTTGGCTTTGATTGACCTTTCCTTGCAAGATGGTGATGGCACAAAAGTAATCGAAGCAATGGCTGCGCGTTTTCCCAACAGCGTGATTGTGGTGGCAACAATTTTTGATGATGATGCGCATCTTTTTCCTGCCTTGCGCGCAGGTGCGCATGGTTACTTGCTTAAAGATCAGCCGCCAGAGCAATTGGTAAATCAGCTGCATGGCATTAGTGCGGGTCATCCTGCGTTGTCGCCTGCTATTGCTCGCCGCTTACTCAATCATTTTAGAGTCGATCAAGAATTGGGCAGTATTGAAGTTGCCGAAGAAATTTCTCTAACCAGCCGTGAGCGCGAAGTATTAGTGCAACTTGCGCGAGGGGTTAGCATCTCCGAGATTGGCGCATTGATAGGCATTTCGCGTCACACGGTGAGTGATCATGTAAAGAAAATTTATCGTAAGCTCAACATTTCTTCACGTGCGGAAGCAGCGTTGCAAGCAAGGAATATGGGGCTGGCCTAATCAAAATTTGCGCCACCACTTACTAAGACAAGAATGCCAATTTAGTTCAACGGGTATTCTGCTTGGGGGGCAGATGGCATTGCGCCCTTGTTCCGACTATAATCTGATTTCCTTTAGGTTTCGTAAATAATATCAAATGCAACTTTTCGCTTTTGGCCTTAACCATCAAACCGCGCCGCTTAATGTGCGCGAGCAAGTCGCATTCAATGTGGATGGGATGGAAAATGCATTGCGCGATTTAGTCGATAAGGGCGGCGCGAAGGAAGCGGCGATTCTATCTACTTGCAATCGCATGGAGTTGTATTGCAACGCCGAACAGCCAGATCAAGCGATTGATTGGTTAGCGCAATATCACAACATGCCGCGTACTGACATTGAGCCTTACCTTTATACCTTGCCGCGTGAAATGGCAGTAAAGCATTCGTTCCGTGTGGCGAGTGGTTTGGACTCTATGGTGTTGGGCGAGCCACAAATTTTGGGTCAAATGAAGCAGGCAGTGCGTCAGGCCGAACAGGCCGGCACGATGGGATTTTTGCTGCACAAATTATTCCAGCGCACTTTTTCGGTGGCGAAAGATGTACGCACCCAAACTGAAATTGGTGCAAATTTAGTTTCAATGGCTGCCGCTGCAGTGAAACTGGCCGAACGTATCTTCCCTAGCATTTCCGAACAAAAAGTGTTGTTTATCGGCGCGGGTGAAATGATTGAGTTGAACGCGGTGTATTTCGCTGCGAAATCACCCAAACATATCACTGTGGCGAATCGTACCTTGGAGCGCGCAGAAACCTTGGCGCAACGCTTTAATGGCCATGCGATTACGCTGACTGATTTGCCTGAGCAATTGGCGTTGCACGACATCATCGTGACTTGTACGGCCAGCCAGTTGCCGATACTTGGCAAAGGGATGGTGGAGCGCGCATTGAAGGCTCGTAAGCATCGTCCATTGTTTATCGTGGATTTGGCGGTGCCGCGCGACGTAGAAGCAGAAGTGGCCGAACTAGACGACGTGTTTTTGTACACAGTGGATGACATCGCCGAAGTGGTGAAAGATGGCTTGGATGCGCGCCAAGGTGCGGTTAAAGAAGCTGAAGTGATTATTGATTCTGGCGTAGTTGATTTCATTCATTGGATGGAGTCACGTGAGGTCGTTCCAACCATCCGTTCGTTACGCGATCATGCGGAACGCAATCGCCGCCATGAATTAGAGAAAGCGCTGCGTCTATTGGCTAAAGGCGAAAGCCCGGAGAAAATTCTCGAAGCCATGAGCAATGGCCTGACCAATAAATTTTTGCACGCGCCTACTCATGCGCTGAATCAAGTCCACAGTGGTGACCGCGAAAAATTCCTTGAAGTGATACATCGCATGTATCACGTGCCTTCCGAAGAATAGATGAATCCGAGTATTGCTGCCAAACTCGCTCAACTGAGCGAGCGTCTGCTTGAAGTCAACCAGCTTTTAAGTACCGAAGAAGCCACCAAAAGCATGGACAGCTTTCGCAAGCTTAACCGCGAACGCGCCGAGCTTGAGCCAGTGGTAGAGCTGTACCTCGCGTATTTATCGTGCCAAGGTGACATTGCAACCGCGCAGGAAATGGCAAGCGATCCAGAGATGCGCGAATTTGCCGATGCAGAAATCAAACAGGGTAATGAACGTTTGGTCGAGTTGGATAAAGAGCTGCAATTGCAACTCTTGCCCAAAGACCCTAATGACGAGCGCAGTGTATTTTTGGAAGTGCGAGCAGGCACGGGTGGCGATGAGGCTGCCATATTTGTGGGTGATATTTTCCGTATGTATTCGCGCTTTGCTGAACGCAAACGTTGGCAGGTGGAAGTGATTTCAGCTAGCCCCGGTGAGATGGGTGGCTACAAAGAAATCATCGCGCGTATTGCTGGGCAAGGCGCGTATTCTGTACTGAAATTTGAATCCGGTGCGCATCGCGTACAACGTGTCCCTGCTACCGAAACGCAAGGTCGTGTGCATACTTCGGCGTGTACCGTTGCCATCATGCCAGAGGTCGATGAAGTGAATGACGTGGTGTTGAATAATGCTGATTTGCGTATCGATACCTTTCGCGCGTCAGGTGCGGGTGGGCAGCACATCAACAAAACCGATTCGGCCGTGCGCATCACACATATTCCAACGGGCGTGGTGGTTGAATGCCAGGATGGCCGTTCGCAACATCAGAACAAAGCACAAGCGATGCGCGTCTTGGCAGCGCGTATCAAAGATGCGCAAGTGCGTGAGCAAAATGCCGCTACGGCTGCAACACGCAAGAGTTTAGTCGGCAGTGGTGACCGTTCAGAACGCATCCGTACTTACAACTATCCGCAAGGCCGCATCACCGATCACCGCATCAACCTCACGCTGTATAAAATGGATCAGATGATGGATGGCGACATCGGCGAACTATGCGGCGCACTCATGGCGGAACATCAAGCCGAACAACTCGCCGCCATGTCCGAAGATGTCTTGAAATAAACTACCGTACGCACTAAATGGTGTTAGAGGTTAACGTGAAAACGAGCAGCAGTTGAGCGGTATGATGGGTCTGCAGAATTTGTGTAGTAAAGGATGCGATGGAGCCACCAAAAATTATTCGAGCTACTGTTTCAAAAAGCTATCTGATTGAACACCAACTTTTGCAGCGCGTAATAGTTGCCTATCAAGCCGCAAACAACATCAGCACCCCTGCCGTCAACAGCGCAGCACCCAAACCAACCACACTCATATTAGCTGACAAGACTCGCTCTTTGACAATCAGCGTCCCTTTGGTCGTGCTCATCTGCGAAGGCTCGGTTTGTTGTACCGATACTGTAATGTTGCCGGCTGCCACAACCGGCAGGGTGACAACGGTTTGGTTGAAATCCTTAAGCTCTCTTTCGGTCGCCAACAAGGCGTTAAGTTGCACTTTATAAGACATTGAAGTGCTATCTGCTTGCTTAACCGTGACCAGATAACGTAGCGTAGGCGGTGTGGTTTGGACGAGTGGCAAGTGCTCGGTTGAGACTTGTAACACGAAACGGATCGGATTGGATTTTGGTTCCACACTAAAAGTTACCGGCTGAAAGCCTTGTTGAGCTGGCACGAGCGGTATAGCGTGAATAACCTGCCCGGTAAAAAACATGAAGTAAATATAGTAGGCGGGGCAGAGCAAAACACCTAAAGTGAGCAGAGCAATCTTTAGCAAGCTAACCTCCGTGATGATTGAAGTGAAATGTAAGATGCGCAGATATCGCCAAGGCTTGCAGCTCCAATTGTACTATCTGATTGCGCTACCCGACACTTCTCACCTGCTCAAACCCCTGCGCAAAGTACAGGACAGGCTGCACGCCATCCGCCAGGATGCGCAAACATTGTTCCAGATGGAGATGATTGTGAAATTGAATATTAAAAAGCTATCCCTCACCGCTATCGCACTGCTACTCTTTACGGCGGCGTTATTTGTGTTGCTGCCCAAGCCGCTAGCCGAGCCGTTCACCCAAGCCAAGCTTGATGCGCTGAATCAAGCCGGACACCCTGTGCTACTAGAGATTCATGCCGACTGGTGTTCAACCTGTAAAACGCAAGAGCGGGTGTTGCAGACATTGTTATCTCAATCGGAATTCAAGCGCATCAAATTGCTGCGCATGGACTTCGATCAACAACGCGAGTTAGCTCACTCCTTCGGCGTAGAGTATCAAAGCACGCTGATCACGTTTAAGAATGGGTATGAAGTGGGTCGCTCGACAGCTGAACAGAGCGAGGCGCGAATCGCAGAGTTGCTTAGACTTAGCCTCTGAGGGAATTAAAAATTAGGATCCGGGTCGCCGTTGCTTTAATCGCCCGGGCAAATGCACACTGGGGCCACCCCGGTCGTGAGAAATACTGGCTATGGAAGTTCTCTCGCCACCCTAAATCCCGTGAAGTTGTCGTGATCTGTAGATTCGTCCGAGTTCCGCTCTGCGACTCGCAGCAGCATGACATGGTCAAGCCAGGAGCCACCGCGTAGCACACGATCCTGCCCATCGGTTATCCATGCACTACCGTCAACTGGCGCACCTTCGTAGTTATCGTGAAAACGATCTTCAGTCCATTCCCAGACATTACCCAGCATGTCATACAACCCAAAAGGGTTGGGCTTTTTACTACCTGCGGGTGCGGTATAGGCGTATCCGTCCGTGCAGTTATGATTCTTCCAATCCACACTGGGGACTTGGGCTTTTCCAGTAATATCCATGACGCTTGCATAATCACAGGCTTGATCTGGGTCATCTCCCCAAAATCGAGCGGAAGTGGTGTTGCCTCTTGCCGCATATTCCCATTCAGCCTCGCTGGGCAGGCGATAATGTTTGCCAGTCTTTTTCGATAGCCAATCGGTATAGGCTGCTGCATCGTGCCAACTGATGCAGGCGGCGGGGTGATTATCCTGTTGAGGATAATGGGTATCTTGCCAATTCCTGATAGGGCTATCTGTGTAGATACCATTTTCTATGGCAAAACACCCATTGCCTGTCGAGTGTCCCGTTTCGGCAACGAACATCGCATATTGTCCCCGCGTGATCTCTAACTTACCCAAGGCATAGGGTTTGCTGATGTTAACCGAATGTCTCGGACCTTCATTTACATGTCTATCTATCTCTGTCGGCAAAGAGCCCATCATGAAGGTACCAGATGGAATGACAACCATTTCGGGGCAAGTTGAGCAGTCGGTGAAAACTGTGCCCGCTTTCATGACCGCCTCAGCCCGCTGTACATTGATTGCATCATAATCAGTACTTGCTATTGCATTTGCTACCATCAAACTCTGGCAAAACAGCGCTAGGGAGAACCAAAGAATTCGGGGGGAAACTGCATTTCGCATAGTATTAAGTTACTCAATAGTTGTGGGCAGGTCTGGTCGCTGACATCAACAGCGCGAGTTAGTTGAAAGATGAGCATTTAAGTTCAATGCCGCGCCGACAAAAAACCACTATCGTCACTTGGCGTATCATTCGGAGTGCCGCTATGAAAATGAAAAAGATCAATTCAGGGAAGTTGCGCGCCATCGGTTACGATTTTCGAACCCGTATCCTGCAAGTGCAGCTTGCCGATGGCAGCACGTTGCAATTTAGCGGCGTGGGTGAGGAAATCTGGCGCAGCCTAAGTTCTTCCGGTGCAGCGTGGAGTTACTATCGCGACAATATCGAGGAAGGGTTCACCGCAAAGCGTGTTGCCGGCAACACCCCCGCCGTCAAAAATCCGCTCGATGATTTATTCAATAGCTGATCGAAGTTGATGCACTCGGAATACAATGTCAGTAAATAATACCCATCTCAAATAAGCAACTTCCTAAAAATGCCTGAGTTTCCCTCCCCCTGGAACATCGTTTTATCCACTATCGTGTTTTTCATCTCAGCTTGGTATTTCAATCGCTTACTCAATGATCAAGACATTCCGAAAGGGATGACTCGCAGCCTGTTGGTTTTCGTACTGGCCTGCATGTTATCGTGGGGTGCTGGAGAGCTGATAGATTGGATGCAGGGCTCACAATCCAAGGCTGATGCCCGGCAGGATGTATCAAAATTATTGAAACAGATTGGTGGAGAGCAGCCATCAGAATAAAGACTGTCTGCGCTAATATAGTCGGTCAGTAGCACCCTGTCCCATTGGAGCAGGCACAGCTGATAATTTCAATATCAAAGGGGCAATTAACGTTGCCATTTTTCTGGCGCCGCATTCATTCAAGTGGGCAAAGTCGGCAAAATCCGAATCTGTAAAATTGGCTAGTGCGCCTGCTTGAATAAACACACCACCCCTTCCTTGCACCGATTGCTTCACCTTTTCTAAAAGCGTTGCAACCCAAGTTGCAGCAATCTTGTCTTCAGCGACTTTTCTTAAGGGCGTTGAAACAACCACGAGGTGGATATGATTTGTACGGGCGATATGCTCAATCTCAGCCAAGCCATCTAATTCCACTTGAACTTTTCCTGGAGAAAAGTGCGACAGGTAACTATTGTAGCCATCCCACCGGCTTTTCTTTCTAACGAAATTATTACAATTCAACATAACTGATCCGGTTTCATCAAAATTTAACGACTCATAAACGGTATTCCCTTTATTGGATAAATTTTTCAGATTTAAAAAAGTTGACAGGTAATAAGTCAGATCAGCACTTTTCAAATAGGCAAGCTGCGAAGGTTGACCGTTGAAATAATCCTGAAAAAATTCCCAGTCGATAGGTTGATGCCCCTTGGAATTAAAGTCACCAAAAAATGCAACTAGCACAATAAATCTCGGATTACACACCGGAGCTATGTATTTCAACATGGTGGCAGATGCCGCAATGCTCATATCCCACGATGCAGTATTGACCACAGTCATATTATTTAGCGCCGGGCGAATAAATGCCCAATCTACGTTGTTAATGGCCATCGATGATCCAATAACCAGCACATCACATTTCTTATTGCCCAACTCTCTAAGCCATCGGGCTTTTTCGTTAAATGATTCACTCGAAGAAAGTCGTGGTGCAGGGAGCTGTTTTTCAAAAATGGTCACAAACGCAAAAAAACCGAAAACCAAGATTATTTGGGTTAACGCAAAATACCCGACAAATCGGTATTTATTTAGCCAAGCCGCGCGTGGTTGAGAGGTATCCATGCCCGCTAAAATTGAAAATATAAAAATTCAGACACTTTGCCTGAAGCGAGGGTAATGATTGAGACAAAGAAAAGTATCCCCAGCAAAATTGCGGGCATCGCTGTCTGCTTGGCGAAAATCATTTCTTGCCTTGGCGTTTTGTTTTGCGCTAATTCAATTCCAACAATTTGCTGGGAATTCGGCATTAGCCACACGATGACCAAGCCAATTAAAATCCATATCACGGCAGCAGGTGAAATAAATTCATTGTTGGCTATATTGATGTATGGAAAAACTGCACTGAATTGGATCTGACTCACTTCAGCAGCATTGAACCACAGCATACTTTTTAACATGAGCAACGCCGCATCCAAATTGTTGGATCGAAACATTACCCAAGCAAAGACTACGGTGATAAAAGTTATGACGCATCCTGCGGCAGCTCCCCCCGGTATTGTTGGCAAGCCGAGCTTTTTATGTGCAGCTTGCCAACCATGATTGATAACCAAATACACTCCATGCAAGCCGCCCCAAAAAACAAATGTCCAATTCGCACCATGCCACAACCCGCCCAGCAACATGGTGATCATTAAATTGGCATATCGACGAACCACACCATAGCGATTTCCACCTAGCGGGATATAAAGGTAGTCGCGTAAAAATGCGGAAAGCGTCATGTGCCATCGCCGCCAAAACTCAATAATGTTCTTGGCCTTGTAAGGGGAGGCGAAATTCAGAGGCAGATTGACATTGAGCATCTTTGAAATGCCCACGGCCATATCTGAATAGCCGGAAAAATCAAAATAAAGTTGCAATGTGTAAGCGAGTGAACCCACCCAGGCTTCCGTCATACTGGGCGTTCGTCCACTCGATAGTGAATTGAACACCGGGTTGGCGTAGAGCGCAAATTGGTCGGCCAACATAACCTTTTTGAACAACCCGATGGTGAAAATCATTAAGCCGACATTGATATTGTCAATATTGAATTTGTAGGTAAACGAATGTCCAAATTGCGGCATCATTTGCTTATGGTGCAGAACAGGCCCGGCGATGAGGTGGGGAAAGTACGAAACAAATAGCAAATAGTGAGTGAAGTTATATTCGCGAGCGATACCTCTGTGCACATCGACTAAAAATGCTATCTGGGTAAAAGTAAAAAACGAAATGCCTAGCGGCAGGACAATATCCTGAAGTCCCCAGTGAGCGCCTGCAATTTGGCTGACTGTACCAATGCAAAAATTCGTATATTTAAAATAGCCAAGCAGCAACAAATTAAAGGCTATACCAATAATCAGAAGTCGCTTTGATTGTTTCCCGGACTGCTTTGCCGCTCGAACATGCCCTATGGCATAACCCATTGCATAGTTAAATCCGATCGAAGCTAAAAGCAGCCAAACAAATTGCGGATTCCACATGCCGTAAAAAAACAGTGAGGCTGCCCCCAGCCACAAGGCGGCAAATTTCTTACTGTTGCGAGCCACAATGAAAAAAACAATGGATGTGATTGGCAGAAAAAGAAAAATGAATTGATATGAATTGAATAACATTAGGTTGGACTTTGTGTATTCGCAGGCCCCTTAAATGTAGCATAACAAGCCGCATATAAAATTTACAAAGCAATGCGATTGCATATCAGGGCCAACAAATAAATGTCGTTACCAGAACTTAAATTGTGATGTAAGCTCTGAGTGCGAGATGGCTTGACTTAATGAATTCGATTTATTTTTAAGGACGGGTATGAAACGACTTTTATCGACCAATAGCGTTGTCTTTAGCTGCTTTGTGGCTTTTTTGTCTGCCATGTTAGGTGCTGCCGTTGCTGCCCCGACCAGTGCAAGTGACTTCAATCATATGTCTACCGGATTCCCGCTAACCGGAGCGCATGCTAATGTGGTCTGCGTGACTTGTCATACTGGTGGCATTTTCAAGGGGACCAACGCGGCTTGTGATGGTTGCCACGCGCTCGGCAAGCGGGTAGTGGCTACGCCTAAATCGACTAGTCACCTAGTGACAGATGCGCCTTGTGAAAGCTGTCACTTCAACACAGTCACTTTCCTCGGGGCGCGTTATAACCATAGTGCAGCCAAACCGGAGCAGTGCTCCAGCTGCCATAACGCCCGGATCGCACAAGGCAAACCATCCAGCCACAATAGCGGCAATAAGGCTACCGATTCCTGCGACCACTGTCATCGAACCAGTGCGTATATACCGGCAAGTTGGAATCACGTCGGAGTCGCACCCGGCACGTGTACAACTTGCCACGGCGTCAGTTCAACCGGCAAGCCGGCGAGCCATACAACTGTTGCCAAAGCTACTTACCAATGTGATGAATGTCATAGCTTCATAGGCTGGATACCCGCCAAATATAAACACAATACGCCTGGAATCTGTGCGAACTGCCATAACGGCTCCGTGGCCATCGGTAAACCGGTGAGCCATAGCCCGATAGCTATCAAAGGGATTAACCCCTGTGAAGACTGTCATAAAACACAAGGGTGGCTCCCAGCCGTATATATCCACAACGCCCCAGGTTTATGCGAAAGTTGCCACGACGGCGTGAAAGCGATGGGTAGAAGTCCGGCGCATATCGACATCGGCACATCCGGTTGCAGTGAGTGCCACACTTCCACGTTGACTTGGCTGGGTGCGATCGGCAGCAAACCCGCCAATCACATCCCCTATAACACTGGGACGAAGTGCAATACTTGTCATATTGGCGCGACAGTGGTGACCGGCGCCGCTTTGCATGCCAATGTCTCGCCATCTTGCAAGACTTGCCACAATTCCAGCCCCGTATATCTCGGCAGGATGCAACGCAAAACACTGGGTAACCATGAGGGCTCCACCCCAAATCAGGATTGCATATCTTGTCACGCAACCCAATACAACAGGTGGAATAATCCATGATAGTGCCAATGATTGGCCGCACAACGTGCGGCTTGTGCAACCCTTGCTTGGCATAAACAACACTATCATTTATTCATCGCATGCCAACCAAGGTTGCACAGCGATCATACGGGCTGAAATATGAAATTGACTCACCTCTTATCAGACAAACTGCAAGCCCAATTTCTCGGGATACTGTTGACGCTCGTTATTTTTTCGCATGCCCATGCCCAGCCCTTGGATGATGTCAGGCTTGAATATCAGGCCACCGGCATCGTCGCAACCATCCGATTGACTGCGCCCATTCAGTATTTACGACACTTCCCGGCAAGTCACGGCAAAACAGTAGAGATATTTTATGAGCGTCTTCCGAGTACGGCGATCGATGAATCCTGGTTAGATAACGAGCTCCGCAAGTCCCCTCCTTCTACTCTCATACCCAGCTTTACAGTGGCGACACGCGACCAGCAAACCAAACCGAAATTGATCATTGAATTTGACCGGGAAACGGATTACAACATAACGTCAGGCAAAGATGAACGCAGCTTGCTGATCACTTTCCAACCGAAGCTATTAACTATGAGTAGCGGGGCGTTGCCTGCTTTGCCAACCATCAAACCGGAAGAGCTATCTGCGCCAGCGGCTAATCTCACCGAAGAAGAATCGTCAATCGCCGAAAACAACAAGAAGGCACGCACACACATGGTGGAAGGCCGTGACGCACTGCAAGCAAACAACAATGAGATCGCGGTGAATGCATTTAACAAGCTACTGCTATTGCCCCCCAACAGCTATACACAGGATGGGCAGGAATGGGTGGGCGTGGCGCGAGAACGAGCCTTGCAAATCGACAAAGCCAAAACTGAGTACGATCTCTATCTCAGACTCTACCCGGCCGGAGAAGGCGCTGCGCGCGTGGTGCAACGCTTGGTTGCACTGGCTGGACTAGAAGATACAAACAAATCCAGCTACGCTGTAACTGAAAAAAAGCAGCAACCCCCCAGACGGCTGTTCTTTGGCAACCTCTCCAGTCGGTATTATTACGGGCACAGCAAGATAGAGACGACCGCTCCGTTCAATAACGCATCAACGACTTCGTCACAATCTTTGGTCGATCAGCGCATGCTGATCAGCAGCGTGGATGCGTCGCAACGTTATGTGAGTGAGGAATATGATAATCGCTTGGTGTTCCGCGACGTCAACACCCAAAACTTTTTGAACAATCAACCAAGTCAAAATAGGGTAAACGCTGCCTACGGAGAAATAAAAAATCTCAGCAAGGATTATTTTATTCGTTTGGGACGCCAATCTTCATCGGGAGATGGGGTGCTGGGGCGCTTTGACGGCATCTCAGCCGCTTACGGCAATACCAACAAAATCAACATGAATGCCGTTGCGGGGACACTCTCGGATTTTTCTCAGGGTAGCAAACCGATGTTCTTTGGCGCGAGTATCAACAAAGGTCCCACTTCCGTGTATGCCATCAACCAACGTGTCGATGGCATGACAGACCGTCAGGCGATGGGGGCCGAAATCAAGTATTACCAAGGAGGTAGAACCGCCTTTGCATTGCTTGATTACGACACTTATTTTAAAGAGTTGAACGCGGTACAAGTCCTCGGCTCAGTCAACGCATACGGTGGAACCATGAATTTTATGGTGGATCATCGCAAAGCCCCGACACTCAGCATAAGGAATGCCTTGAATGGTGCCGGCACCTCTTCGATCAATGCGTTGCTGCAAACCATGCCGGCAGAGAGTTTACGAAAACTGGCGCTGGCACGCACCGCCACTTCGAATATGGGGCAGATTGGCCTGAGCATCCCGCTACGCGAAAAATGGCAAGTCAGCGGTGATGTCAGACTCACCAACACCTCAGGTTTGCCTGCCAGTGGCTTGACTGCGCTTGAAGGCAAGCTTCAGGCTACGCCGAGTCGCGGTACAGAAATGGGTGTGACAGGACAAGTCATCGGAACGGGCCTCTACAGGGATCATGACATTTGGTCCGGTAGCATCACTTTCAACACTAGCAGTGCGGTGAACGGCTATTCTATTTACTTGTACAACTACAACATGTACAACAATGGATGGACGATCAATACCTCGCTGCAATTGTATCGCCAGAAAGATCAGTTCGGTAGCATGACCACCCGCACTTCGCCGATGATACGCGGAGCATATCGCATCAAAGAACAGCTTTATTTTGATCTGGATGGCGGTTTGGAATTCTCTGATTTCACTGGCACGCAACAAACCACAAAAACGACACGCATATTCTACTCAGGGGGACTAAGCTGGAGTTTCTAGGTGGCAAACGATTTATACCAATGCTCGACGATACACTTGCAAAACTGAATTAAAACACTGTTATTTTTTAAAGTAGCGCGATGCTGGACATGCATTACTTCTCACAAGCAATACAAACTTTCAGTCCCAATAAAGCATGCCACACTAACTGACTATCTCAATGAAGGCAGGAAGATAGTCTCACTCCTCCATCGCCATCTCTAGCTCCAACCAGCTTTCTTCCAGCTCCGCCACTTTCGCCTCCAGCCTGGCATGTGCAGCGTTCAGTTCACTAATCTTGGTGCGGTCGGGGCCGACGTAGGTGGCGGGGTCGGCGAGTTGTCGGTTGACCACCGCCAGCTCTGCCTGTGCGGAGGCAAGCGCGGTTTCGAGTTTGGTTTGTTTGGATTGCAAAGCTTTGCGGTTAGGCTTGAGTGCGTTTTGCACACGCGGTTTTTCTGCTTGAGGTTGTGCAACCGCTTCACGTGGACGGCGGGTTTCAATCCAGCTTTTGTAATCTTCTAAATCGCCATCGAATAACTTTGCTTCACCGTCGGAGACCAGCCACAACTCGTCGGCCACGGCGCGAATTAAGCTTCGGTCGTGCGACACGATTACAACCGCTCCGGTGTATTCTTCCAGCGCGATGGTAAGTGCGTCACGCATGTCCAAATCGAGATGGTTGGTAGGTTCATCGAGCAACAGCAGGTGAGGCTTTTGCCAGGCCAATAGTGCAAGCGCAAGTCGACTTTTTTCGCCACCGGAAAAACTTGCCACCGGGCGATCTTCACTGTCGCCAGC
>JABFRF010000002.1 GCA_013141315.1 Gallionella sp.
CAGGTAAAATGCGGGGATACCTCAGGGGTGTACTACTATTAATTTAGCCGCTACGCCCAAGCCCTAGTCAGCAACTCATCCAACGCAGCGACAATCCTATCGCCTTCTTGCGCAAGTGTCGCAACCTTTTCACCCAACTGTTCTGTGGCGACGGAAACCATCTCCAACGGGTGTAGCACAACTTTGATGCCTTTAATCATGAACACGGGATTGAGCGGGGTGTCGAGGAAGGCGGCAGTACGATCCAAGGTGCTGCGTCGCACCAAGGGAACGACAACTCGGCGGCGATAGCCGTCATACAGTGAGGACTGCACCACGACGACGAACGGGATTGCATCGCGTTGTTTGCCGATATTTTTGTGTACGTCGAACTGCGCCATTACAGTGTGGAATGTTCATCGGCAAACGAGCCATACTGCTCGCTAAAGACATTCCAGCCTTGCGCAGCCAGTTCGGCGTTTTGCAATTTCTCTTGCCGTGCGTTGTGCTGTTTCACTACATAGTCCGCCAATAGCTGCTCAACCACACCTGATAGATTGCCCGTCATGCCTTTTGCTTGGGACACCAATTCTTCATTGAGCGTTAGGTTGACTGCCCGCTTGCGCGTTGGGCTAGTTTGCATTGTTTTCATGTGATACCTCCTGTGCGCATGGTATGCGCATTTGTGTGTTTTGTGAAGTTTTCACTGCCACGCGAGATGACTCACTAATGGTTCAATCGTGCGGAATCAATGAGGCAAAATCCGCATCGACAAATCCACAGCATGTACATCTTTGGTCAGCGCACCGATTGAAATTCGATCCACGCCTGTCAGTGCAACTTCGCGCAATGTAGCGAGTGTGATGCCACCGGAGGCTTCCAGTTCGGCACGTTTCGCGGTGAGTTGCACGGCGGCGCGCAAGCCTGCTAAATCAAAGTTGTCGAGCAGAATTAACTTTGCGCCTGAGCTGAGTGCTTCTTCTAATTGCACAAGATTTTCTACTTCGATTTGCACGCTGACATCTGGCTTGGCTAGTCGAAAGGCTTGTGTTAACACTGCTCCGATTCCTCCCGCTGCGGCAATGTGGTTTTCTTTGATGAGGATGCCGTCGTATAAACCAAAGCGTTGGTTATGTCCGCCGCCTACGCGTACTGCATATTTTTGTGCGTGACGCAGTCCCGGCAAAGTTTTGCGGGTGTCCATGATTTTGACGTTAATACCTGCCACGGCATCGACGTATTGTTTGGTTTTGGTTGCTGTACCCGATAAAGTTTGCAGCAGGTTCAACGCGCTGCGTTCGGCGGTGAGCAAGGCGCGCGCTTTGCCGCGTATCTCGCAAAGTAATTGCCCGGCTTTAATTGCGTCCCCATCTTTCGCCTGCCAGTTGATTTCGCAGTTGGCATCTTGCGGGCGGAAGCAACCATCGAACCACTGTGTGCCACATAACACGGCATCTTCGCGCGTGATGACTTGTGCGTGGACTACTTTGTCAGCGGGCAAAAGCTGGGCAGTTAAGTCACCGCTGTAAATATCTTCATTGAGCGAGTTGGTGACGTTGAGGTGTATTTGTGGCGACAGGTTTGGTATGGGCATGGTTGATGTGCATCAAGGGGTGAATAGTTAACTGGAGTATAAAGGAAGCCATGCGGACTTGAAATTACTCAAGCGTCCCCCATTTACTCACTACGTAAATTTGAGCTTCAAGTTTTCTCTTAACTAGTCCCCTCCCTCTTGATGGGGGAGGGTTAGGGATAGGGTATTACGTTCAGAATCCCCCTCTCCCCAACCCTCTCCCGCGAGGGGAGAGGGAGTACATCCAAGCCACGTATTAAGGTGTACCGAATCAATAGGCAAAAAACCAATTTTCTGTAGGAGAACATCATGCGTTTCGACAAATTCACGACCAAGTTACAACAAGCCTTATCCGATGCGCAGAGTTTAGCGGTCGGTGCGGATAACCAGTTTATCGAGCCACAGCATTTACTGTTGGCGATGCTCAATGATGCGGAGAGCGGCGCGGCTTCTTTGCTGGCGCGGGCGGGTGGCAACGTCAACGCGCTAAAAACTGCGTTAAATGACGCTGTGTCACGCCTGTCTAAAGTAGAAGGGCATAGCGGCGAAGTGCAGGTCGGGCGCGACTTATCCAATCTATTTAATCTCACCGACAAGGCGGCACAAAAGCGCGGCGATCAGTTCATTGCGTCAGAAATGTTTTTGCTTGCCGCGTGTGATGACAAAGGTGAAACGGGACGTTTGCTTAAGCAGCACGGTGTGGCGCGTGCGCCTTTGGAACAGGCTATCAATGCCGTCCGTGGCGGCGAATCGGTGGGTTCGCAAGAAGCCGAAGGGCAACGTGAATCGTTAAAAAAATACACCATCGATCTGACTGAGCGTGCAAGGCAGGGTAAGCTTGATCCGGTGATTGGACGCGATGATGAAATCCGCCGTGCGATACAAGTGTTGCAACGCCGTACTAAAAATAATCCGGTGTTAATCGGTGAACCGGGTGTGGGCAAGACCGCCATCGTGGAAGGGCTGGCGCAGCGCATCATCAACGGAGAAGTGCCGGAATCGCTCAAGGGTAAAAAAGTGTTGAGCCTGGACATGGCAGCATTGTTGGCGGGAGCGAAATATCGCGGCGAGTTCGAAGAGCGTTTAAAAAATGTGCTGAAAGAGTTGGCGCAAGATGAAGGTCAAACTATTGTGTTCATCGACGAGCTGCACACCATGGTGGGCGCGGGAAAAGCGGAAGGCGCGATGGACGCAGGCAATATGTTAAAGCCTGCTTTAGCGCGCGGTGAACTGCATTGTGTGGGGGCAACCACGCTGGATGAATATCGCAAATATATCGAAAAAGATGCAGCACTGGAACGTCGCTTCCAAAAAGTGCTGGTAGAGGAACCCAGCGTCGAATCTACCATTGCCATTTTGCGTGGCTTGCGGGAACGTTACGAATTGCATCATGGCGTGGACATTACCGATCCAGCGATTGTGGCGGCGGCCGAATTATCCAACCGCTACATCACAGATCGTTTTTTGCCCGACAAAGCGATTGATCTAATTGACGAAGCAGCAGCGCGCGTCAAGATGGAAATCGACTCGAAACCTGAAGTGATGGATAAGTTGGATCGCCGTTTGATTCAACTCAAAATTGAACGTGAAGCGGTGAAGCGCGAAAAAGATGAAGCTTCGCAAAAACGTTTCGGCTTGATTGAAATCGAAATCAAAAAGTTAGAGCGCGAGTACGCTGATTTGGAAGAAATCTGGAAGGCGGAAAAAGGTGCAGCGCAAGGCACTGCATTGCTCAAAGAAGAAATGGAAAAAGTGCGCGCCGAGATTGTACGTTTGCAACGCGCAGGTAAGCTACAAGAAGTGGCGGAGTTGCAATACGGCAAGCTGCCGCAGCTTGAGGCCAAGCTCAAAGAAGCGGTACATGCCGAGGAGAATAAGCCTAAAAATCGCTTGCTGCGTACTCAAGTCGGTGCGGAAGAAATTGCCGAAGTGGTAAGCCGTGCAACTGGTATTCCTGTTAGCAAGATGATGCAGGGTGAGCGCGATAAATTGCTCAAGATGGAAGAAAAGTTGCACGAGCGTGTGGTTGGGCAGGACGAAGCAGTACGTCTGGTGAGCGATGCGATACGCCGCTCGCGTTCAGGCTTGTCTGATCCTAATCGTCCGTATGGTTCGTTCTTATTCCTTGGCCCGACAGGTGTGGGTAAAACCGAGTTATGCAAAGCATTGGCGGGCTTTATGTTTGATTCAGAGGATCACCTGATCCGTATCGACATGAGCGAGTATATGGAGAAACATTCTGTGTCGCGCTTGATCGGCGCGCCGCCCGGCTATGTAGGTTATGAGGAAGGCGGTGGTTTGACCGAAGCAGTGCGCCGCAAACCTTATTCTGTCATCTTGTTGGATGAAGTGGAGAAGGCTCATCCCGATGTGTTCAACGTGCTGTTGCAAGCCTTAGATGATGGTCGCATGACCGATGGGCAAGGTCGCACGGTGGACTTCAAAAACACCGTCATCGTGATGACTTCAAATCTGGGTTCGCAGATGATTCAGCAAATGTCTGGCGATGATTATCAAGTCATCAAACTGGCGGTGATGGGCGAAGTAAAAAGTTATTTCCGTCCTGAATTTATCAACCGCATCGACGAGGTGGTGGTGTTCCATGCGCTGGATGAA
>JABFRF010000097.1 GCA_013141315.1 Gallionella sp.
AATACTGTCCACGGATTGCACAGCCAGACCATCCTTACTTGCTTCAAGTTCATCGATACCCTCTATGCACCAACTTGCAATCATCGCAGCAGTCATTTCCGGATGACATTGCAGCGCAAGATGTTTTCCAATGGCATACGCCTGATTGGTGCAGTGTGGGCTAGACAACAGGTGGGTCGCGCCAAGCGGCAAGGTAAAAGTTTCGCCGTGCCAGTGAAATGCCTGAAAATTTTGAATGTCGCCGAACCAACTACGCGCAATACCATTGTCCGATACGGTTACTTCACCCCAGCCAATTTCTTTGATGGAATTTGCAGTAACGATGCCGCCTAACGCTTTTGAAATGAGTTGCCCACCGAGACAATGCCCCAACAATGGCACATCTAGCGCAAAAGCATCGCAAATCAGAGCCAATGTGGGGGAAATCCAAGGCAGGTCATCATTCACGCTCATCGGGCCGCCCATGAACACCAACCCGGAGTAAGCTGATGCTGGGTGCAAGGCCAAGTTGGCGGTTGGGCTATCGATGAGTTGCCACGGAATTTTGTGTGCATCTAAAAATTCGGCCAGATAGCCCGGGCCTTCATGCGCAACGTGACGGAAGATGGCGACGGGTTTCATGTAATAAGCTATTTGTCCGCATAACCAGCGACTTGGCTGGTGTCTTTTGGCAGCTTAGTCGAATGGCTAGTAGTCATATCAGATTACACAGATTCACACAGATTTATGTGCGTAGTTTAATCGGTGCAAATCTGCGTAATCTGTGGATTAAACGTGCTTCGTTTTATCCCTCTCAATCAGCGCATACGCCGAATGATTATGGATAGATTCGAAGTTTTCCGACTCAACAGTGTACGCATCAATCCGCTCATCCGCGTCCAACACAGCGGCTACGTCTCGCACCATATCTTCAACAAATTTGGGATTATCGTAAGCGCGTTCCGTCACGTATTTTTCGTCAGGACGTTTAAGCAAACCATATAATTCGCATGAGGCTTGTTCTTCGGCGATCCGCACTGCGTCCTCAATCCACACGAAGCGATTCGTCCGCAGCGTAAGGGTGACATGTGATCGTTGATTGTGCGCACCACGTTCAGAAATTTTCTTAGAACAAGGACACAAGCTAGTGACAGGCACAAGCACTTTCATGGTCACGCTAACTTTGTCATCGACAATTTCACCAATCAAAGTCACGTCATAATCGAGCAAACTTTTCACGCCAGAAACGGGCGCGGTTTTGTTCACAAAATATGGGAAGTTCATTTCGATATAGCCCGACTGCGCTTCCAACCTAACCACCATTTCGCGCAAGATACTTTCAAACGACTCAACCGAAATCTCGCGCTCATGCTCGTTGAGAATTTCAACAAAGCGCGACATGTGCGTGCCTTTAAAATTATGCGGCAAGTGCACGTACATATTGAACATGGCGATGGTGTGCTGCACCCCTACGCTCTTATCTTTAACCTTAACTGGATGGCGAATTCCCTTGATGCCGACGCGATTGATGGCAATGTGACGTATATCCTCAGAACTTTGCACGTCGGGAATAAAATTAGGTTTTGGTTCGTTCATGGCGGACTCCTATTGAGTAGATACGTGTGAGATTATAACCAATCCCGACTAGTTCACTTGGTCAAATAATTTTGTATGCTTACAATCAAGCCTTTGGCATCCAAACCACAATCCGCCAACATTTGTGCAGGCTCACCTTGTTCGATGAATTTATCAGGCAATCCGAGTTGTAATAACGGTATCGCAATGCCATTCTGCTGCAAGCATTCTGCCACCGCGCTGCCCGCACCGCCTTGTACAGTATTTTCTTCCACCGTCACTAGTAGCTCATGTTCAGCTGCCAATCTCAATATCAACTCAACATCAACTGGTTTAACGAAGCGCATATTCGCTACGGTAGCGTCCAATTGCTCGCCGGCCGCCAACGCAGGAGTAAGCATAGAGCCAAATGCCAAAATCGCGACACGTTTACCTGCTCGGCGCACTTCGCCTTTGCCGATAGGTAAGGCTTGCATGGCTTTTTCTATCGTCACGCCTGGCCCTGCGCCACGCGGATAACGCACTGCGCTCGGCGTGTTGAGTTGCATGGCGGTGTAAAGCATTTGCCTACATTCATTTTCATCAGCGGGTGTCATCACCGTCATATTCGGAATGCAGCGCAAAAAGGACAAATCAAAGCTACCCGCATGCGTTGCGCCATCTGCTCCTACCAAACCACCGCGATCAATGGCCAGCACCACAGGCAAATTTTGTATCGCGATGTCGTGTATTAGCTGATCGTAGGCGCGCTGCAAAAACGTCGAATAAATCGCCACGACGGGCTTGTAACCATCGCACGCCAAGCCCGCAGCAAAGGTCAAAGCATGTTGTTCCGCAATGCCCACATCAAAATATCGCTCAGGATATTGCTGCGCAAATTCCGCCAAGCCTGAGCCTTCGCACATCGCGGGCGTGATGCCCACTAGGCGTTTATCTTGCGCCGCCATGTCGCACAGCCATTGCCCAAACACTTGTGTGTAAGTGGGCTTAGTTACTGGCTTGGGCGTGATGCCGTTGGTACGGTCAAATTTACTAACCCCGTGATACAACAGGCAGTCTTCTTCGGCCTTGTCGTAACCTTTACCTTTTTGGGTGACCACATGCAAAAACTGCGGGCCTTCCAATTTACGGACATTGTTCAAGGTGTCGAGCAACACATTGATGTCGTGTCCATCAATAGGGCCGATGTAATTAAAACCAAATTCTTCAAACATCGTGCCGGGTATCACCATGCCTTTGACATGTTCTTCAGCGCGTTTGGCGAATTCATGTACGGTCGGAATGCCGCGCAAAGCCTTTTCACCTGTGCTACGCACCGCAGAATAAAAACGTCCCGACATCAGCTTGGCTAGATAATTATTCAGCGCGCCGACAGGTTTTGAAATCGACATATCATTGTCATTGAGTATCACCAACAAATTGGCATCCATCGCGCCAGCATTATTCAATGCCTCAAATGCCATACCCCCAGTCATCGCACCATCGCCGATAATCGCCACGGCACGGCGCGCTGAACCATCCAATTTGGCAGTAACCGCCATGCCCAATGCAGCCGAAATAGACGTGCTGGAATGCCCTGTACCAAAGGTATCGTAAGGGCTTTCGTCGCGCTTGGGGAAACCCGCGATGCCACCCGCCATGCGCAGCTTACTCATCGCTTCGCGTCGGCCGGTAATAATTTTATGCACGTAAGTTTGATGTCCCACATCCCACACCAGCTTGTCTTCTGGCGTGTTGTAGATGGTGTGCAGCGCAAGCGTCAGTTCAACCGTGCCTAAATTTGATGACAAATGCCCGCCCGTTTTACTCACCGACTCAACGAGAAATTCGCGCAGTTCACTGGCCAACTTTGGTAATTGTTCACGATCTAGCTTGCGCAAATCATCTGGGGAATGGATGGTGTTGAGTAAGGAATACATCAGAACTTTCGCAACACTATAAAATCAGCCAAGTCGCGCAAGCGTCGCGCCGCAATTCCAAACTCTTCCAAGCTTGCCAGTGCCTCGTCATGCAATGTTTTAGCCATTTCACGAGCAGCATTAACACCCAGCAAGGTGACATAGGTCGGCTTATCGTTGTCGGCATCTTTGCCTGCGGTTTTACCTAAAGTCACCGTATCGGCTTCGCTATCCAACACGTCATCGACTACCTGAAAAGCTAAGCCGATACATTTTGCGAAATGATCCAACTTCGCCAACTGTGTTTCAGAAATTTCGCCGCACTGCGCACCCAGTAATACGGCAGCTCGAATTAGCGCGCCAGTTTTATGAATGTGCATCATCTCCAATTCTTGCAGGCTCAATGCTTTACCCACGTTAGCCAAATCCATCGCCTGCCCGCCTGCCATGCCGCGTGAACCAGACGCAATCGCCAACAATTTAATCATCGCCAACTGACGTGACGCATCATCACTCAAGCTATTTTCCGCGAGCAACTGAAACGCCAAGGTCTGCAAACTGTCGCCGACCAACAACGCCGTCGCATCACCAAATTGCACGTGACAAGTGGGCTTCCCACGACGCAACACATCGTCATCCATGCACGGC
>JABFRF010000014.1 GCA_013141315.1 Gallionella sp.
GCAACACTCGACGCTGGGCTACAAATCACCAATCCAGTTTCTGGATGACTGGTTCAATGCTCAGCACAAAGAAAAACTGGTAGCATAAAGGCCACCTCTTGGAAGACTAAATATCGAGGGAAGCTCAATAAGGCATTAAATGATTAATTCTAGGATATGATTCGCCTAATTCCACACAGACCATTGGTATCCTTTTATCCCCGCTTAGCTGCTCACCATGCAGCTTGAAGTAAGACCGAAGTGAAAATGTTGCCCGTGGATTGGGGAATATCGTACAAAGTGCCAAAGTGAACGCTATGGCCAACATGTAGCTCGATATTTTGTGCAATGTTGTATACGGTTGTCAGAGTAATCGCATGGTCACTTGCATTTTCACCAGCAACTGCTAAATCAGACTGCCCTCCATTTTTAGCACTCCTGATTGCCGCACCCACATGCAAAGTATTTTGAATTACGCTGTAATCAACGCCAACAGTTAACGCTTTTCGATCATTCAGGCGATATTTTGTCGGGTCCAATTCCCCTGTAGCGTTACTTTCCACATTGAATATATTGGGTTCTGTAGCACTGCCAGCAGGGGACTTCGCCCAGGTTGCATACAATGAAACGTCTTGGTCGTTTAGCTGACCGAATGCTTGAATATCTAATGCAATAGCTCGCGTACTCACTGCCACCAATGATCCGGTTGTATTTCGCGCAAAATTTGAACCAGCCCAGACTTGCGCTCCCATATGCAGTGCCCACTCGCCAAATGTTTGAGTGTCAATTTTGGGTGTCGCTGCAACGCGCAGATAAGTAGAACGCAACACTTGCGCATACCCTGACCGAGCAAACCCTGCGGGTGCCCAGCGACTAAGGTTAATGTAACCCTTATCATTTATGGCAACTAATGCTATCCCAGTTGCCGCACCATCGGTGCCAGCATACTGTTGTGCAGATACCTCTTTATAATGTTCTGCCCAAGTGCCATTGCGCACGGCCCCAGTATTGGCTTGCTCATATCCATAACTCGCGCCAAGCGTTGAAGTCATAAAAGGAATAACAGAAAGGTTATAGCCTCTTAATTCAATTGCGGTGGGAAGTTTAAATGCCGAGACAAAATTTGAATCAGTTGCAGTATTGCCTTCAAAGAAAAACCCTATGTTACTTGCTATCCGTCCACCAAAGAACAAGCTAAATTCGTTAGGAAATTGCCATTGACCGCCATTAGTCGAGGTACCTGGGATAGTATCAGCGCTTCCGTTTGATCTTTGATAACTCGCTCTTAACAGCATAGAGGCATTTAAGCTCTCCGGAATAGAAAGATTTTCGCTCTCGATAGTCGATTGCTTGCCGACCGTGCGATAACCAGATGCTTTGAATGATTGACCAAAGTCGTTCAGTATAGGCATGTGTTGTGAATGGCAAGCTTGGCAATCTATACCGGTTTGTCGCGAAAAAGAAGGTATGGCAAATGCTTGTTGAGATAAGCAAAAAGCGACTATCAAGGCAGCATAAGTGATGAGTTTATTCATTTTACGAATCAAGCAATTCATATGCGCATCTATACCTAAAACTTCTACTTCAGACCTTAGAACTTTATAGTAGCCTACGGGTACTGTCAAAATGGTTTTACATGCGGAATGCGCGTAGTGCAAAAAACTGTCCGTAGATAATGCATGTTAGTGTCTGCACTTTTCCAAAATTCAACCCTTGGTTTTCGTCAAAAACACCGTAATCTCATCCCGATCATGGTAAAGCTGTTTCGCAATCATTTTATAGTTGATGCCTTCATCATCTAAGCGTTTTCGGATGCCGCCTAGCGCGCTATCGACTGCCACAAGGCGTTGCTTCATCGGTAGTTTCAAATTAAAGATGGCGTGTTTGCACCAGCCTGCTGCGAACCAATCACCAATCAATGTGGCGACTTTGGCGGGTTTTTCCACCATGTCGCAGACCAGCCAATCTACCGCTTTGCGCGGTGCGAATTTGAAGCCATCTTGCTTGAGATGCTCTACCAATGGGTGTTTGGCAGATGCGCCTTTCATCGGGCCGTTGTCCACTGCGGTGACGCGTATGCCGCGTTTAACCAGTTGCCAAGTCCATCCACCAGGTGCTGCACCTAAATCGACGGCTTGCATTCCGGCGCGCAGTAAACGGGTTTGCTCGCTGCGATCCATGAACACTTCAATCGCTTCCGCCAGCTTCATCGTAGAGCGGCTCGGTGCTTCGGCAGGCATGGATTGACGGACGATGCCCATGATGGCGGGTGAGCTGTTGTGCGGGTCACTGCTGCCAATGAGCGCGGAGGATTTATCTGGGAAGAAAATATGCAGGCGCGGAAGTTTGATGTCATCCACCAATCTATTTTGTTCGCGCAGCGCAGTTTCCAACAGTGGTTGAAATCGCCTTGTAAAAGTCGCTAACAATTTGCCATCGTTGGTGTCGGGTACTTCTAACCAAAGCGTACCAAAGTTGCCAGGCAGGTTGGCAATGGCAGTAAGGATGGGGGTGAGGCGGTCACGCTCTGACAGCACCGCGATACTGTGATGTAAGCGTATTAACTGGCGTGAAAATATCAGCTCACGATATTTTAAGGTTTGCTCATTCAGCGCGATTTGTACATAGCCACTATCCGCTTGAATGGCTGGTTGTTCGATAACCGTTACGGGTCGTTGTTGCCGCGCTAGTCTTAACACTTCTTGCGCGCAATCTTGCTCAAAGCCGGGGCGGCAATACAGCAGCCAATTATTTTCAGTAGGGTTTTTCATGCGTGCATTGTTGCACAGGTTTAGGGAGCTTAGGACGTTGATGGTAAGATGCGCGCCTAATTTTTTGGCAGAGATATTTGGTGGTGATGTAATGAGTAGGCGTTACGATTTAATTGTGTTTGATTGGGATGGCACGGTGATGGATTCGACAGCGATCATCGTCAATTCTATTCAGTCTGCGTGTCGTGATATAGGTTTACCGATACCGGATGATGATGCCGCGCGGTATGTGATTGGACTGGGTTTGGATCAGGCATTGCGTCATGCTGTGCCGACTATGACGGAAGAACAGCGTCCCGAAATGGTGACGCGCTATCGCCATCACTTTTTACAGCAAGATGGCGCTATTCCATTGTTCAACGGTGCGCGTGAAACCATTGCAGAATTGCATGAAGCCGGGTATCAGCTTGCGGTTGCGACAGGCAAAACCCATGCGGGTTTAACTCGTGCGATGGCATCCTCCGATATGACGCATTACTTCCAGGCCACACGTACTGCGGATCGAACTTTTTCAAAACCTAATCCAGCAATGTTGCTTGAGTTAATGAATGAGTTGGATGTGTCCCCTGAACGCACCTTGATGATTGGTGACACCACACATGATTTGCAAATGGCGCACAATGCCAAGGTGGACGTGGTGGCGGTCGGTCACGGCGCGCATTCTGAGGAACAATTGCTGGCGTTGAATCCTTTGACGTTGGTGGAAGATTTTTTAACTTTGCGACTATGGTTTAAAGAAAATGCATAATCAAATTGAACATAATGAAATTGAAGACGTGATAAAAGAGCAGGAAGCACCCAAACAACAAAACAATTGGGAACGCGGCGTGTTAGAAAAATTAGCCATGTCCGCTATTCAAGAGCAACGACGCGCTAGGCATTGGGGTATCTTTTTCAAGACGCTCAGTTTTGTGTTCCTATTTATTTTGCTATTTATTTCGATGGGCTGGTTGGACAAAAAAGAATCTGCACTGGGCGGCGGCAAGCACACTGCGTTAGTAGATTTGCAGGGCGTGATTGCGGCGGACAGCGCAGCGAGTGCCGATAATTTGATTCCGAGTTTGCAAGAAGCGTTCAAGGATAAAGGTACGCAAGGCGTGATTTTGCGCATCAACAGTCCAGGTGGCAGCCCTGTACAAGCTGGGCAAATCAACGATGAAATTGTTCGGTTGCGTTTGAAATATCCAGCGATTCCCCTCTATGTGGTCGTAGAAGATATTTGTGCGTCTGGCGGTTATTATGTGGCTGCGGCGGCAGATAAAATATTTGTCGATAAAGCCAGCTTGATTGGATCGATAGGCGTACTCATGGATGGCTTTGGCTTTACCGGTACGATG
>JABFRF010000022.1 GCA_013141315.1 Gallionella sp.
AAATAAATCCGCGCCACCCAAGCCCGGCAGCAACAAAATGTTTGCGGGCATCTTGGCGGGTATGGTGATAGGCGTAAGCATGGCTGCGGGGCTGGCTTGGTATGTGATGAAATCTCCCAGCCCATTTATTCAGAAAGCACCAGTAGAAAACAAGCCGCCTGTGGCTGTTGAGAAGCCAGTTGCAAAGGAGGTCGCTCCACCTAAACCAAAAACACAGGCCGCAGATTCTGCAACCGTGAACGGTAAGCCGCGTTTTGACTTTTATAAAGTGTTAACGGATAAATCGGATGGCGTAATCACGCCCCCGGCCAAGTCAACCGACAATGTTAATGCTGCGAATGAGGTCGCGCAGATACTCCAAGCAGGCTCATTTTCTAATGTGGATGATGCGGAAAAATTGAAAGCCAAACTCGCTATGTTGGGCGCGGAGGCGAACATTCAAACCGCCGCCATTCCCGATAAAGGCGTGTGGTATCGTGTGCGCTTAGGGCCATACAAAAACGCAAGCGAGTTAAATAAAGCAAAAGACTTCTTGAAACAAAATGGCGTGGACAGCACTCCTATGCGAGCGCAATAATTGTCCACCGAATGTGAGCTTAGGCGTTCAGGGTTCGTGGGATAGCAATAGTTGTAGAAATTTTTACCATCAACTTTCAATTAGTAAGGAGTAATACATGAAAAAAATGTTTAAAGGCTTGTTAGTGGCAACGGCATTATTCATCAGTGGCGCGGCGATTGCCGATGCGCAATTGGGTAAAGACTACACGCTGTTACAGCCTGCGCAGCCAACCAGCACTAAAAAAATTGAAGTGTTGGAATTTTTCTTTTACGGCTGCTCACATTGCTACCACTTGCACACCCCGTTGAGCGCGTGGGAAAAGACGATGCCTAAAGATGTGGAGCTGATTTTTGTACCGACGATGTTCCGTGATTCAATGGAGCCGATGGCGCGCACGCTGTACGCTTTGGAAAATATCGGTCAACGTCCGTTGGCGCATGAAGCACTTTATAAAGCGTGGAATGTGGACAATATCGACTTGAGCGACGAAGCCAAAATTACTGATTTTGTCGCAAAGCAAGGCGTGGATCGCGCAAAATTCAAAGCCGCATATAACTCGTTTGCGATGCAGAGTATGGTGACACGCGCCAAGCAAATGGTACGCAGCTATAAGATAGAAGGCACCCCAACGCTGATAGTCGATGGCAAATATGTCATTTCAGGTAAGCAGCCGGATGACACGGTTGCTGCACTAAAAGAAGTAATCGCGTTGGCACGTAAAGCTCATCCGGCATCTGCGCCTGCTGAAAACAAGGCTAAAAAAGCGAAGCACTAATAGGCAAATTTTCCGTGCATGAGCAATTGCCTAGTAGAAAAAAGTCAGTTGTCATAAGTGGCGCGTCGAGTGGCTTAGGTTTAGCCCTCGCGCGCCATTATCTTGTGCAAGGTGCAATCGTTGCGGTGTTGGCAAGACGCGGCGAATTGTTGCAACCCCTCAGTGACGAATTTCCTAATCAAGTTTTTTGTTATCCGCACGATGTACGTGATGCCGCTGCGATGCAACATGCTGCGCATGATTTTATGTCGCGAGTTGGCTGTCCCGATATTGTGATTGCCAATGCGGGCGTGAGTGTGGGTACGCTGACTGAGTATGCCGAAGATATCGATAGTTTTCAGCAATTGTTGGACATCAATGTGGTGGGCATGGTGAAAACCTTTCAGCCATTTGTGGCGGCGATGCGGGAGTCTGGAAAAGGTACGTTGGTAGGCGTGTCCAGTGTCGCAGGGTTTCGCGGGTTGCCAGGCGCAAGCGCGTATTCGGCTTCAAAAGCGGCGGCAATTTCTTACCTTGAATCCTTACGTGTTGAGTTGCGTGCTAGCGGGGTGAAGGTGGTGACAATTTGCCCCGGCTACATCAAAACTCCCATGACCAAAGTGAACCCTTATCCTATGCCTTTCATATTGGAAGCGGATGAAGCGGCGCGGCGTATTGCCCTCGCCATTAAGCGGCAAACCGCCTTCGCAGTGATTCCGTGGCAAATGAATTTGGTCGGTAAGGTCCTGAAGTGTTTGCCAAATTGGCTATACGATAGACTCTTCGTCAACGCGCCGCACAAGCCTCGCGTTAATGGCTAGCGTCACAGGAATACTTGTTAAAGTGGTTTGCCCTTTGCCAATTTAGTGAGTTTTCTGTATTCTGTGGGGCTGTTTGACTTAATGTCTGGCAGATTTTCAGATGTTAAGAAATTTTTACAACCCATTTTTACTATTAAGGAATTACGATGAAAACACTTTTCGCTTTGTTGGCTCTATTTGCTTTTGCAGGTAATGCTTCTGCTGAATTGAAACAAAACGCACCTAAAGCACCAAAAGCTGCTGGCGCAAATCAATACGAAAACTCAGGTAAAGTTTTGGAAGTGATCGACACCTCAATGTACACCTACATGCAAGTGTCTAGCGCTAAAGGCCCAATCTGGTTGGCTGCGTCTAAGACTAAAGTAGCTAAGGGTCAATCGATCAGTTACCCAAATGGTTCTGTGATGACTAATTTTACGAGCAAATCATTGAGCCGCACTTTTGATTCAATTATCTTCCTTGATAAAGTTGAAATTTTGAAGAAGTAATCAAAGTTATACCCAACAAAAAGCCCCAGTGAATGCTGGGGCTTTTTGTTTGTGGCGAACAATTTCAACCAGTTTGGTTTAGCATAAGCAATGCCGTTCTATAAAAAATTCCTTGAAAAGGGCATGCCAGAATATCTGGCGCGCTATTATTGGTGGGCATATCTGTGGGATAAAAGCATCTGGTTTTTTGATCATCAGCCCATCATCAATGCCATCTTGTTTGGTCAGTATGAACATCTGCTAAATAAGACGCTCGGACAAGTTGAAACTAAACACGGCGCAAAGTTACTTCAATTAACTTGCGTGTACGGCAAGCTCACCCCTTCATTGTTGCGGCATACCAACAACGAAGTGCACCTATGTGATGTGGCAATTGGGCAATTGAAATTGGCGCGTAGCAAGACGCTGGAGGTGGCTGATCGCTGCCATTTGGCGCGTATGAATGCTGAATCGCTTGGATATTCAGATGATGCGTTCGATCAAGTGATACTGTTCTTTCTATTTCATGAGATGCCGGATAGCGCCCGACAAAATACCTATAACGAAATTGCGAGAGTGGTGAAGTTAGGTGGCTCGGTAATAATCACGGAGTATGGCTCCACACCATGCAATCATTGGCTGTATCGGTTTTGGCCATCCCGCATAGTACTCAGTTATCTGGAGCCATTTTTGCCAAGCTTCTGGCAAGAAAATGTCACGGATAAGTTAAACGACGCTTTGCGAAGATGTGGCAAAGAATTGGTTGGTGAGCCTCACGTTGAGTTCTGCTTTGCCCGGTTTTATCGCGTGATGCGCTTCGACGTGAAACCGTAAATTACCCAGTCAGTTTTTTCTTGAGAATGTCGTTAAGTTGGGCTGGATTCGCTTTACCTTGACTGGCTTTCATCGCTGCCCCAACAAAGAAGCCGAATAGCTTATCTTTGCCGCTGCGGTACTCGGCAACTTTTTCTGCATTCGCTGCGAGAATGTCATCGACAATTTTTTCAATTGCACCGCTGTCGGAAACTTGTTTTAGGCCTTTTGCTTCGATGATGGCATCTGCTTCGCCACCCTCTGTCCACATTGTACGGAACACTTCTTTCGCACCCGAATTGGAGATGGTGCCGTCGATGATGCGCATCAACATGCCGCCGAGTTGTTGTGCGCTAATAGGGCATTGCATCATGTCGAGAACATCGCGATTCAACTGAGCACTCACTTCGCCAAGTATCCAGTTGGCGCACAGTTTTGCATTGCTTGAACCAACGATAGAAGCACAGGCATCAAGGTAGTCACCCACTTCCTTGTTGGCAACTAATAAGTTCGCGTCGTATTCAGAAAGGCCGTAAATAACTCGATTGAAGGCAACCGTTACATCGTGACGAAGCTGTTTACGATATTCCTCATCTTTTTGAGCCATAAAGCGAAGCTTTCGATCAATTGGCAGCTCTGGCAGAGTAGCGCGTACTTGTTCTTTCCATTCCTCGCTGATATCCAGTGGCAACAGGTCTGGATCAGGGAAGTAGCGATAATCGTGCGCATCTTCTTTGCTGCGCATAGATTTTGTTTCGCCAGTATCGGGGTTAAACAAAATGGTGGCCTGCTGAATTTTTCCGCCGCTTTCGAGGGTGTCGATTTGCCATTGCACTTCGTAATCGATGGCCTGTTGCATGAATTTGAACGAGTTGAGATTTTTAATTTCGCGGCGTGTGCCTAATGGTTCACCAGGGCGACGCACTGATACGTTTACGTCGCAACGGAACGAACCTTCTTGCATATTGCCATCGCATATTCCTATCCAGCGTACCAGCGAGTGCAGGGTTTTGGCATACGCCACAGCTTCGGCAGCAGAGCTCATGTCCGGCTCGGAAACGATTTCCAGCAACGGTGTTCCGGCACGATTCAAATCGATACCCGTCATGCTTTGTGTTGAGCCATGTACCGATTTTCCTGCGTCTTCTTCTAGGTGCGCGCGGGTAATGCGTACAATTTTTTCGTAGGGTTTAGCATTGCCGGATAGGGGTTCAACCTGAATGGTCAATGCGCCTTGACCGACAACCGGCAAATCAAATTGACTAATCTGGTAGCCTTTTGGCAGATCAGGGTAGAAATAATTTTTGCGCGCAAACACCGAGCGCGGAGCGATGTGCGCACCTACTGCCAAACCAAATTTAATCGCGCGTTCCACCGCACCTTTGTTTAACACTGGTAACACGCCGGGTAGGGCAATGCTCACCGCATCGGCTTGCGTGTTAGGTTCTGCCCCAAAGGCAGTGGATGCGCCCGAAAAGATTTTAGTGTTGGTGGAGAGTTGCGTATGCACTTCCAGTCCGATGACGATTTCCCAAGTCATGTTTTATTCCTAATGAAAGCGCGAAAAATCTGACGCTAGATATTGATTAAATCTTTCTTTTGGATGCTCGCTATTGTTCTTGGTATTCTTTCCATTAAACCAAATGCCTCTCTTGCCGACATTTTTCCCGTTTTTATTTTGGACACATTCTTGAATAAACTCTTCAGAAGAAAGAATCCACGTGCATGGAAGCCCCTTTTGATCGAGCCTTTCAGAATAGAAAATGAAAAAATAGTTTTTCCTATTTTCCGGAAAATCAATAGCCGCAAATAGAGCCGCATCACCAAAAACCACGTCTTTTGAACGAGCTTTAATTTGAACTTCAATAAATGTTCCGTCTGGCTTGCGAATAACCGCATCCACTCCAAAGTCATCCACTAATGGGACATAAACATCAAGCCCTTCTTTAAGCATCTTCCCGATAATCCAATACTCAATTCGTCTACCAAATCCAGCGCTATGACGGAATGGAATGCTCATCTGAATTAAATAATTTGCGGCGCACGACTATGCCAGTCGGTCGCCAGTTGATATTTATGCGCCACATTTAACATGCGAGCTTCGTCGAAATAGTTGCCAATGATCTGCAAGCCCACCGGCATGTTGTTCTCGCCGAAGCCGCAGGGAATGGACATGCCGGGCAAGCCCGCCAAATTCACCGCAATGGTGTAAATGTCGGAGAGATACATCTGCACGGGATCGTCGCCTTTTTCACCCAGCTTGAAAGCGGTGGAGGGTGAGGTCGGCCCCATGATGACATCGCAATGTTTGAATGCCTCAGTAAAATCTTGCGCGATGAGGCGGCGTATCTTTTGCGCTTGCAGATAATAGGCATCGTAATAGCCGTGGCTCAACACATACGTGCCTATCATAATGCGCCGCTTTACTTCCTCGCCGAAACCTTGCGCGCGGCTTTTTTCATACATGTCAGCGAGGTCGGTGTAGTCTGGTGCGCGATAGCCGTAGCGTACACCGTCGAAGCGCGACAGATTGCTCGACGCTTCCGCCGGGGCAAGCACGTAATAAACCGGGATGGATAGTTTGGTATTGGGTAGACTGATTTCAACGACCGTTGCGCCCAGTTTTTTGTATTCGGCGATAGCTGCTTCAACAGCTTGCGCGACATCATCGCTCAAGCCTTCGGCAAAAAATTCTTTGGGTAACCCAATGCGTAAGCCGTTCAGCGGCTTGGCTAAATCGCGTGTGTAGTCTTCTTTGTCGCGTTGCAACGAAGTGGAGTCACGCTCATCAAAGCCCGTCATCACGTTCAACATCAATGCACAATCTTCTGCACTGCGTGCCATAGGCCCGGCTTGGTCAAGGCTGGAAGCGAAGGCAATCATGCCGTAGCGCGATACCGTGCCGTAAGTGGGTTTGATGCCGGAAATGCCACACAATGCGGCGGGTTGACGTATAGAGCCGCCCGTATCGGTGCCTGTTGCTGCTGCACACAACCGCGCCGCTACTGCCGCCGCTGTTCCGCCAGAGCTACCGCCGGGTACACGCGCTGTGTCCCAAGGATTTTTTACCGACCCGTAATGCGACGTTTCGTTCGAAGAACCCATGGCGAATTCATCCATGTTTGTCTTTCCCAGATTCACCGCGCCTGCGTTATTGAATTGCGTGATGACGTGCGCGTCATAAGGGGAGACAAAATTGTGCAGCATCTTTGAGCCGCAAGTGGTGAGCCAACCTTTGGCGCAAAAAATATCTTTTTGTGCAAAGGGGATGCCCGTCAACACATCGGCTTTGCCTGTTGCAAGACGAACATCGGCGGCTTGAGCTTGAGCCAGTGTAGTTTCGGGTTGCAGGGTGATATAGGCATTCAGCTTGGGATTCAGCGCGTTAATGCGGTCAAGATAGAGTTGAGCCAGTTCAACGCTGGAGATTTTTTTGGCTCGCAGTGCATCGCCGATTTGTTGCAGGCTTAAATTAAACATGATGTGCGCTTATTCGATAACTTGAGGAACGAGGTACAGGCCACCTTCGATTTGCGGGGCGATAGCTTGGAAAGCCTCGCGCTGATTGGCTTCCGTCACCACGTCGCTACGCAGGCGTTGTGATAAATCCTGCGCATGTGACATTGGCTCAATTCCGCTGGTATCGACAGCCTGCATTTCGGCAATCAGGGTAAAAATTCCTGATAGCTGAGCGCGCGCGGTTTCAATTTCGTTTTCGTCCATGGCAAGCCTCGCCAAACGGGCGACTTTCTGGACATCTTGAGTGGTTAACGACATAGCAATTGCTTTATAAAAAGAAGGCTAATAGGGTATCATATAAGGATTATTCAGCGCATTACTTTGACGACAGGACATCACACAATGTTTAGATTTCTCGATAGCTACTTTTCCAACGACTTGGCAATTGACTTGGGTACAGCGAATACGCTGATTTGGGTGCGCGGGCAAGGCATTGTGCTGGATGAACCGTCGGTGGTGGCAATACGCCAAGAGGGCGGACCGAACGGTAAAAAAGTCGTGCAGCAAGTGGGTATCGCTGCCAAGCAAATGATGGGGCGCACACCGGGTAGTATCAATGTGATTCGCCCAATGAAAGACGGCGTGATTGCCGACTTTACCGTCACTGAATTGATGCTCAAGCATTTCATTCGCAAAGTTTACAAAGCGGGCATTTTTAGCCCTAGCCCGCGTATCGTAATTTGCGTGCCATGTGGTTCAACACAGGTTGAACGTCGTGCGATTCGCGAGTCAGCCGTAGGCGCAGGCGCGCGTCGCGTAGAGTTGATCGAAGAGCCCATGGCGGCAGCGATTGGTGCAGGTTTGCCAGTCGAAGAGGCAACAGGTTCGATGGTCGTGGATATCGGTGGCGGCACAACCGAAGTGGGCGTTATTTCGCTGGGCGGTGCTGTGTATTCGGGTTCAGTGCGTGTTGGTGGCGATAAGTTCGACGAAGCCATTATCAATTACATTCGCCGCAACTACGGCATGTTGATTGGTGAAACCACTGCTGAAGAAATCAAGAAAACTATCGGTTCAGCATTCCCTGGTAGTGAGGTGCGCGAGATGGAAGTCACGGGCCGTAATCTTGCTGAAGGTGTGCCACGTAGCTTTACGATTTCCAGCAATGAAGTGTTGGAGTCCATGACCGATCCGCTCAACAACATCGTCAGCGCGGTGAAAACTGCACTTGAGCAAACCCCGCCAGAGTTGGGCGCGGACATAGCCAGCAAGGGTATGGTGTTGACGGGCGGTGGCGCGCTGTTGCGCGACTTGGATCGTTTGCTGATGGAAGAAACCGGGCTGCCAGTTTGGATTGCTGAAGACCCGTTAACTTGCGTGGTGCGCGGCTCTGGTATGGCGTTGGAGCACATGGACAAATCAACCAGCATCTTCACAACTGAATAAGTTAAGTAATTTTTGTAACGCATACAACTTCAAAATCCTGATTGAAGGTTATTGATGGATAGCACTCAATCCTTCCGATTTTTTAATCGCGGTCCCAGCCCGGTGGTGCGGTTAGTATTTTTTTCCGCGCTTTCTCTATTGCTGATGTTTGTCGATGCACGATTCCGTTATTTGGAATCGGCGCGTAGTGTCGTGTCGGTGCTGATTACACCTATACAACGCCTAACTGCCATGCCCGCGTATTTGTTGGATCAGATCGGTGACATTTTCATTACCCAACAAGCGCAACGTGACCTGAAAAGCACTAACAATCAGTTGCAAATTCAACATCAGCAAGATGCCGCGAAGTTATTGCAATTGCAATCTAGCCAATTAGAAAATCAACAATTACGCACACTTTCAAGCTTGCCGCTTAGCCCCGGATACACTGCGCAATTGGTCGAAGTGGTCTATGCCGAACGCGATGTTTTTAAGCGCAGAGTTTTGATCAGTAAAGGTGCGAATGCCAAGATGGAAATGGGTCAAGTGGTGATGGATGATAAGGGCATCGTTGGACAAATTACTCGCGTGTATCCTTGGTTGTCCGAAGTGACTTTGATTACCGAAAAGGATCGCGCTGTGCCCGTACAAGTGCTGCGCAATGGCTTGCGAAGTATTGTCTTTGGCGCAGGTGATACCAGTCAGTTGGCCTTGCGTTTTATGCCGGAGAGCGCCGATATTCAAGTCGGCGATGTGCTGGTTACATCAGGAATCGATGGGGTTTATCCGCAGGGGATTCCCGTTGCCAAAGTGGCCAAAGTTGAACGCGATCCGTCCTATCCTTTTGCGCGAATCTTTTGTTTGCCTACTGCCGGAGTCGATCAACATCGACACTTGCTGGTGTTAGCCAAGCCGCCGAAATTGCCGGAGCGCCCCGCGGAAGAACCCGTCACCGGTGAGGTGGACAAGCGTGCGAAAGGCAGGAGAAGGAATTAAATGCGCACGCTCAATGTTCAAAGCAAACCGGAAATTCAACGTCCGATCAGAAATGCGTATATCGTGATTACGGTATTGGCGGCACTATTTTTGAACGGGTTGCCGTGGAGTGGAATCTGGTTGATGTTGCGTCCCGATTTCGTTGCGCTGGTGCTGCTATATTGGTGCATGCACAAACCTTGGCGATTTGGTATCGGGCTGTCTTGGGCGGTGGGGATACTTGCAGATGTGGCCGATGCTAGCCTGTTCGGGCAGCACGCCTTGGCGTACACACTGCTTGCATTCGGTGGTGTGGTGCTGAATCATCGTTTGAAAATGTTTGATTTGCGTCAGCAAACTTTTCAAGTATTCGGCATCATTACCCTGACTTATGTGGTGTACGCCCTGATTCATTGGCAAGTGAATGGCTTTGTGGTGTGGGGGTATTTCCTGGGTGTGTTGACTTCAACTTTACTGTGGACCCCGTTCAACCTGATGTTCCACTCAATGCAACAAAAGCGCATGAGCGAGCGGGTGTCTTAGTGGTCTGTGTGCAACCCTGCAATACAACGCTGAGCGATTATGAAAAAGCCAGTTGAGTTTAAAAATCATCAGCGTGAAATTTTCCATTTCCGTTTACGCTTAGTCGTCAGCATGATTTTTGTGCTGGCATTGCTGGCATTGTTGATACTCCGTTTGTTATATCTGCAAGGCATACGCCATAGCTATTATCAAACTTTGGCGGAGAGCAATCGCATCTCGGTTGTACCTATCGTTCCCAATCGGGGCCTGATACTTGATCGCAACGGTGTCGAGTTGGCGCGCAACTACTCCGGTTACACTTTGGAGATCAATCTCAATAAAGTAAAAAACTTGGAAGCCACGATTGATGAGCTTTCCAGTGTGATTGAAATTGCGCCTAGAGATCGTAAACGCTTTAAAAAATTAGTAGCGGAAAGTCATAATTTTGAAACCTTGGTGATACGCAGCAAATTAACCGACGAAGAGATCGCCCGTTTCGCTGCGCAACAATATCGCTTCCCCGGTGTAGAAATTAACGCGCGCTTATTCCGCGATTATCCAATGAGTGATAAGGCCGCACATTTGGTGGGTTATATCGGACGCATCAATGAAACCGACCTCGATCAACTCGAAGCGGATGATACGCTCGCCAATTATCGCGGCTCAGATTACATGGGCAAAACGGGACTGGAAAAAAGTTACGAAAGCGAACTGCATGGCACAACGGGTATGGAGCAGGTAGAGGTGGATTCAGCGGGTCGTGCGGTGCGTATGTTGTCGCGCACGCCCCCCGTTTCGGGCAACACCATTGTGTTGAGTATTGATGCGAAGTTGCAAGAAATTGCCGAAGAAGCGTTCGGCGATTATCGTGGTGCGCTTGTCGCTATTGATCCAAATAATGGCGAAGTACTCGCCTTCATCAGCAAACCTGGTTACGACCCGAGTTTATTTATCGATGGTATTGATTCGGATAGTTGGGACGAATTAAATAATTCTCCCGATCATCCTCTGAACAATCGCGCCTTGCGCGGGCAATATCCATCAGGCTCGACAATCAAGCCCTTCATGGCGCTAGCTGGGCTTAATTACAACATTCGCACGCCTACCCATACCATCAGCGATCCCGGTTTTTATACGTTGTCGGGTAGTAGTCATCGCTATCGAGATTGGAAAAAAGATGGGCATGGCACGGTCGATCTTTTCAAATCCATCGTGGTGTCTTGTGATACTTACTATTACGGGCTTGCCGTCGAGTTGGGTATCGACAATATTTTTGAATTTCTCTCGCGCTTTGGTTTTGGCAAAAAAACCGGTATTGATTTGGAAGGTGAGGCATCTGGTTTGTTGCCTTCGCAAGAATGGAAATTGAAGCGCTTCAAACAAAAATGGTTTACCGGCGATACCGTTTCGGTCGGCATTGGACAAGGTTATAGTTTGGTTACGCCTATGCAGTTGGCATACGCCACTGCCACGCTGGCCAATAATGGTGTGGCTCACACGCCACATCTCGTTAAAGAAATTCGCAGCGCGCAAGCCAAAGATAATCGCGTGATTGCCAATCAGCCTTTAGCTGATTTGAAAATAAATCCTGAGCATCTCGATTTAGTAAAACGTGCGATGGCGGCAGTGACTCAACCCGGTGGCACAGCGGTGGCGGCATCAGCGGGGGCGGAATATCACATCGCGGGCAAAACGGGGACGGCGCAAGTGGTGGGCATGAAACAGGGTGAAAAATATGATGCTAGCAAGATCAGTGAGCGGAATCGCGATCATGCTTGGTTCATTGCTTTTGCGCCTGCTGAGCAACCCAAGATCGCGCTGGTGGTGCTGGCAGAAAACGGCGGTCACGGCGGTGGAACAGCTGCACCGATTGCACGTAAAGTCTTCGATTATTATCTGTTGGGCAAAGTGCCTAAGCCGCTGGTCACTGCCGATGTGAAAGAGGAGCCCGAACATGACTAGGCGACAATTCTGGGTGCTGATAACCAAGCAAATCGATCGCCCATTCCTACTCGGCATTAGCCTGTTGATGCTAACCAGCTTGATTACCCTATACAGCGCGGACAATGCCAACTGGGGTAAACCTTCCAGCCAGATGCTCAACATTTTGGTCGCGATGTCCGCGATGTGGGTGGTGGCAAATTTACCGCTGCATTATTTGATGCGCACCGCCGTACCGATTTATATGTTGGGCATGGTGTTGTTAATCGGTGTCGCTTTGTTTGGGGAAATTAGCCATGGCGCGCGCCGCTGGCTCAACTTAGGTGTGGCAACGATTCAACCTTCCGAGTTGATGAAGATCGGCGTGCCGTTGATGATGGCATGGTATTTCGAAAAACATGAAGCCACGCTCACCTTAAAAAATTATGTCATCGCCGCGCTATTGTTAATTTTGCCTGTGTTATTAATTGCTCGTCAGCCCGATTTGGGGACGGCTTTGCTGATCAGTGCGAGCGGGTTTTATGTGTTGTTCTTGGCGGGTTTGAGCTGGCGCATCATGGCGGTGATGGGCGTTGCGGCACTCGCCAGTGCGCCGGTGTTATGGTCGATGATGCACGACTATCAGCGCCATCGCATCATGATGTTATTCGACCCGTCACAAGACGCATTGGGCAAGGGCTATCACACCATCCAAGGCATGATCGCGGTGGGTTCGGGTGGCATCATCGGAAAAGGCTATTTAAATGGCACGCAAACCCATCTCGATTTTTTGCCGGAGCGCACCACCGATTTTATTTTCGCGGTGTATTCGGAAGAATTCGGTTTGATCGGCAATCTGATTTTACTCACCATGTATTGTTTCGTTATCTGGCGCGGCTTTGTCATTACAGGTAACGCCTCCACTTACTTTACGCGTTTGATGGCAGGTTCGATCACGCTGACTTTTGCCACCTACACATTCGTCAACATGGGCATGGTTAGCGGTATTCTACCCGTGGTCGGCGTGCCGTTGCCGCTCATCAGTTATGGAGGCACTTCGATGCTCACCTTGTTGCTCGGTTTCGGCATGTTGATGAGTATTGAGACGCACAAGAAATTGGTCAAAACTTAATATGAAAAATCACATCGCCATTTCGCTGTTTTCAATTTTCATTCTCACTGCGTGTGGCGCTACGGCGAAACATAAAGTTGAAATGCCCAGCAAGCCCGCCATTTCAACTACTGGCGGTGCTTATCTCGCTGGCGACGGGACAGGTGCCGATGCCCCTGAGAATTTAGATGCGATACCCGATGCAGTTATTCGCAACGAACCACTGCATCGTTATGCCAACCGCCCTTATGTTGCGCTGGGTACACCCTACACGCCACTCACTAAAGCGGGCGATTTCAAGCAGCGTGGCGTTGCTTCATGGTATGGCAAAAAATTTCACGGGCAGCCTACTTCTAGCGGTGAAAATTATGACATGTACGCGATGACCGCCGCGCATCTAACCTTGCCAATTCCCAGCTATGCACGCGTAACGAATCTCGCTAATCAAAAATCAGTCGTAGTGCGTATCAATGATCGAGGCCCATTTCTGCATGAGCGCGTGATTGATTTGTCTTACACCGCTGCTTACAAACTCGGCATCGTCAGCAACGGTAGCGCGGAAGTTGAAGTGGAAAGTTTGAACCCTGATGTTGTCATTACGCCCATCGCAGTGAGTGAGCCCGTACAAAGCACGCCGTTGGAAAACGTTACGCCACCTGTTGCCGAAGCTGTGTCCGTTGTTGCGCCTAGTGAAGCGATAGCCGCACCGCAAGCTGCTGACAACAACATCTACCTGCAACTCGGTGCATTCAAAACCCAACAAAATGCCGAAGCGTATCTGTCTATCTTGCGTAGTGAACTAAGTGATTCAGGCAAAGAACTCAAGCTCATCAATAAAGATGGATTGGTGCGGGTGCATATCGGGCCGTATGCAGATCCGACGGAAGCGCGCAATAGTGCAGAAGGCTTGGTGGGGAAGCTTGGGTTTAAGCCGATGGTGGTGCTACCTTAGGGGTACACGACTCTCCCTGCCCTTGTCGAGTAACCAGCAACTTGGCTGCGGTTGTTTCACCTAAAGGGTTGGGGAGAGGGTAAAGAAAAATGAAGGTGGCTAATTCGTGGATGAATCAGATAAACCATAGCCAAATTTCCCGGCAGTGTCGGCGCAAATGGATGCGATGACTGCAAGCTCTTCATCGCTCAATTTCCCGACCCACTTACCCATGTTTGAGGCATCAATGGGCTTGTTGTTGACGGTCTGTCCGACAGAGATTCCCTCGTGTATTTCATGATGTCGCAATACATCGTCATGCCAAGGCAGCTCAAGGTAATTAAGTATTCTTGAGATTTCATTTTTGGGGTGAGTAATCAATTTCTCGTAGGTGATAATGATGTATGGGATGTTTTCCTTGTCGTAAAGTTGTAACAATTCCTGCTTGAATTGCCAGCATACTGCGGCCATGAAGATCGCTTCTTTTCGTCCGCGCAATACGAAAGGCATTTTAGTGATTCTGGTGTACTCGGGACCGTTTAAGATCGGGTGATTTACGGGGCTATAACCCAGTGCTTGAACGCAATTTGTAATTTCTGCTGCGGCACCGGCAGGATGGTTTGCCCAAGCTTTGAATTGCATATCACCCATTTGTATTTTTAGCGTAATCATGGAAAGCACAACATCTCTCGGATCACGAATACACCAAAGCACTTTTAAACGCCGTAGCATTTTTAAGTTGCTCAGCGCGTGTGCAAATAGCGGGAGCTTGAGTGAAACACAGGGGTGATAATCAGGGTGTTCAAGATAATCCCCTATGCTCTTGGGCCTAAAGTTCATCTCGTCCACGCCTTTGATTAGGGGGTGCGAATCTAAAATTAGGTTGAGTAGTGTGGTTCCGCTTCTTTGGGTGCCGGTGATGACTATGGGTAAATTACTCATGGTGGTATTTTATAGCGCAGTGATTAGTAGAGTGAGTGAATCATGTTGTGTGAAGTGAAGTTGGAATAGTAAATATCACTTTAGCCAGCCGCAATAGTTATGAAGGATATTTGCGTCATTCATCGAAGCCAAATAGTTAGTTATTGTTGGAGGAATACATATTAATTGACAGCTGCAAACTAAGTACTGATTCTCAATACTAGACCCTTCAAATACGCGCCTTCTGGGAAACTCAGCAACACGGGATGATCGGCACTGGCGTGCAGGTAATGCACAATTTGCGCATCGACTCCGGCATCCAGTGCCGCACCCGCGATGATTTTTTGGAACAGGTCGTCGCTGATGCCACCAGAGCAGGAGTAGGTGGCGAGTACGCCACCCGGTCTGAGTAGTTTGAAGCCGAGCAGGTTGATGTCTTTGTAACCGCGCGCGGCTTTTTCGGCGAAGGCGGCGGTGGGGGCGAATTTGGGTGGGTCGAGGATGATGAGGTCGAACTTGCGCCCCTGATCGCGCAGGGTGCGCAGTGCTTGAAACACATCCGCTTCTTGCCATTCGGCACGCGTCGTATCCAGCCCGTTCGCAATCAAATTTTCTTGGGCGATGCTGAGTGCATCCGCCGACGCATCAATCGACAACACCGATTTCGCACCACCGCGTAAGGCATACAGCGAGAAGCCGCCTGTGTAGCAAAAACAATTCAGCACGTCTTTGTCACGCGCCAAGGTTTCAGTCAACGCACGATTATTGCGTTGGTCGAGGTAGAAGCCGGTCTTTTGACCTTCTGCCACATCCACTTTGAAACGCAGGCCATTCTCAATCACTTCTACGCTGTTCGGCAAGCTGCCGCGCAGCACGCCGTTGCGCTTATCCAGTTTTTCTAACAGGCGCGAATCAGAATCGGAGCGTTCGTAAACGCAGATGGGATTGCAAAGTTCCTGCAAAATGTCCGCACAAGTGTCGCGCCACCGTTCTGCTCCCGCACTGCCTATCTGCATCACCAACACGTCGCCGTATTGATCGACGATTAAGCCGGGCAATCCGTCCGATTCTGCGTGGATGAGGCGCATGCCGTTATTTTGCGTAGCCTCCCTCTCCCGTCGGGAGAGGGTTGGGGTGAGGGAGGAATCGTTAATGTGAGTCCCTTCAACCTTCAGTCCCTCTCCCTGTGGGAGAGGGAAGGCTGGCCATTTCTTCTCCTGCGAAATGTTTGAAAAAGAAACGCGTGCCGCTAACGCACTTTCAATCCGCTTGCGGAAAAAAGCTGCGTCAATAATTTCATCTTCTCTCCATGACCAAATTCGCGCGGTGATTTTTGAATCGGGATTGTATGCCGCCCAAGCAAGAAACTCACCTTGAGCGCTGCGCACTGGCAGGGTGTCACGGCTGATAGGCGCTCCATCCATTTGCTTGATCGCACCGGAAAAAATCCACGGGTGGCGATGCAATACTGATTTTTCACGACCAGGGTTGAGGATGATGGCGGCGGGTGAATTGATGTTGCCCCTGGGGTGTTGTAACACATGGCGCGGAGCATCGTTTTGCGCTTCACTAGATTTACCGTTGCGTTTGGTGCGATTACGGAAATCACGGTTTCCCTGAGAAGGTCGATGTGGCGTGGAAGGTGATTTTGTTTTTGGGTTGGTCATGTTTTTTCTTCGGGCTTTCTTTTGGCACGCGGATGCGCGGCATCGTAAATTTTGCTCAGGTATTGAAAATCGAGATGGGTATAAATCTGCGTACTGGAAATGCTGGCGTGACCGAGCATCTCTTGCACAGCGCGCAAATCGCCGCTGGACTGCAATACGTGTGTGGCGAATGAGTGACGTAACAAATGTGGATGAACGTTGCTGGTGATGCCTTGCTTAATGCCCCATTGCTTCATGCGCAGTTGCACCACGCGCGGCGAGATGCGCTGACCGCGTGACCCGACAAATAAAGCCGTTTCATCTGCCTTGGCAATCTGCTCGCGCACCGCCAGCCAAGCCTGCAACGCGCTGATCGCAAATTGACCAAGCGGCACGATGCGGGTCTTGTTGCCTTTACCTATCACGCGGATTTCACCGGCAGGTATATCGAGTTGTGGCGGATCAAGATTAACCAGCTCCGCCAAACGTAAGCCAGAGGAATAAAACAATTCAAAGATGGCTTTGTCGCGAATGGCTTCTGTAGAGTCAGTCGGCAAATCAACCATACGTGTTGCTTCGTCTGGCGATAGTGCTTGCGGTAAAGTCTTGGGTGATTTGGGTGCGCGCAGTCCGACACAGGGATTGTCAGTAAGACCGTGATCGCGCATCAGATAGGTGAAGAAGCCACGCCAAGCCGACAACATACGCGCGAGTGAGCGACCGCTCAACCCTTTGCTGTGCAGTTGCCCGATAAAGCGGCGGATGTGGTGAATTTTAAGATTGGCTAGTGGCGTGTCACCAGACAACTCAAATAAATGGTGCAGATCACGCGCATAATTTACTGCGGTCAGTTCGGAGTATTGCTTTTCGTTGCGCAGCCACGCCAAGTAGCCCTGCGAGTATTTTTGGTTAGGGTTTGCTACATCCGACATCACTAATCGGCTAGATAGGGATGCAGCGCGCTACTAACAACCTCGCTGATGCGCTGTAAAAACACCGTACCCATTTCAGGATAAAAGCGCTGCTTGTCTTCACTAGCGAGCACTAACATGCCGATTGTGCCGCTGCCTGCATGCAAGGTGAGGTAGGCATAAGAGCGTAGCTGTGCGGCATGCTCACCAAACCAAGTGGCAGTGTCCTCTACGGGGTGATGTACACAAATGGGTTGGCTTTGCGCATCAGAGAACATCAGCATTGCTTCGCTGGGTGGGTTGGTCTGCCACACATGCATGACTGCGTGCGGTACAGAAAAAATATCGCGCAACATGTAGGGAATCATACTTTGCAGGGTATCCAAGTCACGCGCACCAAACAGCGCAATGACGAATTCATGCACTTTGTGTTGCAGGGCTTCATTCTCTTTGGCGAACGCAATCATCTCGCGCATACTTTTCTCGAGGTCTTTGTTCTTGTCGCGCAAGGCAACAAGTTGCCGTTCACCCAAAGAAATTGTGCGCCCCCCGTGTGGGTGGGGCAAATGAATTTGCGTCAGCGTTTCAAGGTGATCATCAAAAAAATAGGGGTTGTCTCGTAAATATTGTGCGACTACTTCAGATTCCATGGGTACTCCTCATAAATTAATTTCACCAATAAATACGGTCATCGCCGGACCCGTCATCAGTACGGGCGAATCGCTACTTTGCCAAGTGATCGTTAATGTACCGCCTCGTGTGGCCACGTTAACGGGGCTATCAAGCATGTTGAGGCGTATGCCACTTACCACAGCCGCACAAGCACCTGTCCCGCACGACAAAGTTTCTCCCGCTCCCCGCTCATAAACACGCAATTTAATGTGATGACGATCTTTGATTTGCATGAATCCCGCGTTGACCCGATTGGGAAAGCGAGGATGATTTTCAATCTGCGCACCTAATGTTTCAACTGGCGCGAGTTCAATGTCTGACACCACTTGCACGGCGTGAGGATTGCCCATCGACACCGCACTAATTTGTAGTATTTGCCCAGCTACCTCTAACGATTCACTGGGTGAGCCATTGCCATTTAAAAATGGAATGCGCGCAGACTCGAGTATAGGCTCGCCCATGTTGACCGTCACGCGACCATCTTCTTCAAGGCGCGGTATGATTAAGCCGCATTTGGTTTCTACTGAAATTTCGCGCTTGCTGGTAAGCTTGTTGTCATAAACAAAACGCATAAAACAGCGCGCACCGTTGCCGCATTGTTCTACCTCGCCACCATCCGCATTGAAAATGCGATAGCGAAAATCTGCGTTCTTATGCTGAGGTTTTTCCACCAATAAAATCTGGTCGCAGCCCACACCAAAGCGACGATCAGCCAGCAAGCGCATCTGCTCAGGGCTCAGATCAATTTTTTGACGCGTGCCATCCAGCACAACAAAATCGTTGCCTGCGCCGTGCATCTTGGTGAATTTTAATAACATGGGTTAAGAACCTTTTTTGCTGCGTAGCTCAGCGTGCCTAAAGCAATTTGTTGTGTGGTCGTTCACCATGCCCGTTGCTTGCATGTGCGCATAGCAAATTGTACTGCCGATAAACTTGAATCCGCGTCGTTTAAGTTCTTTACTCATCGCGTCCGATTCTGCGGTATGGGCAGGCACTTCCGCCATGTTACGCCATACATTCTGTCGGGGCTGACCATCCACAAACTGCCAGATGAATTTATCAAAGCTGCCAAATTCACTTTGTACCTCAAGAAATTTTTGCGCATTGATGACCGCAGATTGCACCTTCAAACGATTGCGAACGATACCTGCATCTAACAGTAATGATTCTATTTTACTTGGGTTGTAAGCAGCAATGCGCGTTGCGTCAAAATTATCAAAGGCGGCGCGATAATTTTCTCGTTTACGCAAAATGGTAATCCAACTCAACCCCGCCTGTGCCCCTTCCAAAATCAGAAACTCAAACAGTTTCTGGTCATCATGCAACGGCATCCCCCATTCGAGATCGTGGTAGCGTTGATACAACTCATTGTCGCCAGGCCATGCACAGCGTGACTTGCTCATCGCATCCATTATGATTTGGTTGCTGCTTGATTGTGACAGAGCTGCATATAGTCCCGCCACATACAGCGATTCATCACCACCGTCATGCCCGCTTCAATTGCGCGTACTGCGGCGACTTCATGTATTACCCCGTCTTGTAGCCAGAGATTTTTAATGCCAAGTTTGATGCAACTTTCAACGATAACAGGCACATGCTCCGAAGCGCGAAACACATCCACAATGTCGGGCAATGCTGGCAAACTTTCCAAATTGGGAAACGCTTTTTCACCCAACACTTGCTCAACCAAAGGGCGTACAGGAGTGATGCGATACCCTGCATTTTGTAAGCCACTGGCGACGCGAAAGCTGGGGCGTGCCGTATTCGGCGACAGGCCAACCACGGCAATGCTATGAACATTTAGTAATAGTTGGCGTATTTGCTCAGTTGAGGGGTTTGTAAAGGGCATAGCGGATTAGGTAAGAGTCAATTTCAGTGGATACGATAGCATTTTTTCATCGCAGCGTGGCGTGGACGGTCTAGGCAAAAACCGTTATGCTGCGCGCCTTCTCGCAACGCGCTCGTAGCTCAGATGGATAGAGTATTGGTTTCCGAAGCCAAGGGTCGTGGGTTCGACTCCCGCCGAGCGCACCACCGTTAACTGTAGTTGAAGTTTATTGACTCAACTTAATTCAAGCGTAATGCAAAATTAGGTGAAGCTGGCCGATAAGCCGGGTTCTGTCGTGGACAGTCATTCCTCTACGCGTTAAGTTACCTTAAGGCTTTAGCAATCTACCCGCAGACGACGCG
>JABFRF010000125.1 GCA_013141315.1 Gallionella sp.
GTACCCGCATGTTCGCCAACCACTTCCAGCCACGTCCTTAATACCTTGTCGGCCAGATAGTCTTGGAATCTGCCAAAGCGGGCGCAAAAGGCACTCACCCGTTCTTTTTTCATTTCGTCCGATTCGAGATTGCGCACCCATTGCTCGTTGATCGTTTCTTTGGCAATCCAGCCGTACGAGAACAGCAGCTCATGGCGAATTTTTTCGCAATGCAAGAGTGCTTTGTCCAAGCGTTCTCGGCTATTCATAACGGAATGCCCCGCATCCCTTCCTGATAGATCAACGCATCCGGCATGGAGTCATCTTTAACAACAATATCGATGGGAAAGAAATCGCCCAGTTTTGTGCAAATTCGTGCGGATAGCTTGTGTGCTTTTTCTTGGTGGAACGGGTCGATGCCCTGAATATCGATATACAGATCAATATCCCCGCCTTGCTTGGCATCATCTGCTCTAGAGCCGAACAGTCGGACAGCCGAATGCTCGCCGAATATTTCGCGGGTCGCTTCCACAATGGCAGTGCGTTGTCGTTGAGTGATCCTCATGCAACCCCCAAGCTTTGCCCAAAATGGACAAAGACAATGTTTGAAATCCTACTTGATGCGGCTGATGTTAGCACCGAGCTTAACCAGCTTCGCTTCAATATGCTCATAGCCGCGATCCAGATGATAGATACGATCAACAATGGTTTCACCCTGCGCAACCAAACCCGCAATCACTAGCGAAGCCGAGGCACGCAAATCCGTCGCCATCACCGTTGCGCCTTCAAGCTGGGCAACTCCTTTGATAATCGCAGTATTGCCTTCCACATCAATCTGCGCACCTAAACGACGCAATTCTTGCACGTGCATAAAACGATTTTCAAAAATTGTTTCCACCACAATTGCGCTGCCTTCCGCGATAGTATTCAACGCCATGAACTGCGCTTGCATATCGGTCGGAAAAGCTGGGTACGGTGCGGTACGCAGGTTCACCGCCGTGGGGCGGAGCTGCATATCAATGTTAATACGGCCGGTCGAAACCACAATCTTTGCGCCAGCTTCCCGCAGCTTATCCAACACATTATCAAGTATGTCAGCGCGCGCTTCAGTCAACGTGATGTTGCCACCTGTTGCCGCAGCCGCCACCAGAAACGTTCCGCTCTCAATGCGGTCTGGCATAACCCTATGACTCGCGCCGTGCAATTTTGCAACACCGCTGATGGTGATGGTATCGCTACCCGCACCTTTAATTTTCGCGCCCATTGCGATCAAACAATTCGCCAAGTCAACGACTTCGGGTTCGCGCGCCGCGTTCTCCAATACGGTTTCACCCTCCGCCAACGTTGCCGCCATCATCAGATTTTCCGTACCTGTCACACTGACCAAATCGAAACTGATATGCGCGCCCTTTAGACGCTTGGCAGTGGCATGAATGTAACCATGCTCGATATGGATTTCTGCACCCATCGCCTGCAAACCCTTGATGTGCAAATCCACGGGACGCGAACCAATCGCACAGCCGCCAGGCAAGGAAACACGGGCTTCGCCAAAGCGCGCCACCAGTGGTCCCAGCACGAGGATCGCAGCACGCATGGTTTTAACCATATCGTAGGGTGCTTCCAATTTATCCACTTGCGAGCCGTTGAAAGTAGCTGCTTGCGATGCTGCAGAAATCTGCACGCCCATTTGCGCCAACAATTTTTCCATTGTTTTTACATCGTGCATGTCCGGCAAATTGCTTAAATGCAATTCGTCCGCCGTTAACAAGCTGGCGCACATAATCGGTAGCGCGGCATTTTTCGCACCCGAAATCCGTACCTCACCGCGAAGTTTCGTCCCGCCTTGAATCGCCAGTTTCTGCATTATTTCGCCGCCCATTCTTGAGGGGTAAACGTCTTCATCGACAGTGCGTGTATCTCTTCACGCATTCTATTCCCTAAGGTTTGGTAAACCAATTGATGACGCTGTACGCGGCTTTTGCCTTCAAATGCCTTACTAACCACCACCGCCTCAAAATGTTGTCCATCGCCAACTACGGTTAAATGCTCAGTCGCCATGTTTTGCGCGATATTGCTTTGTATGCTTTCTGGAGTGACTATCATAAATTCCACAGGTAATAATTGTGTTGCGCGAGGTGCGCATGATACTAAAAAGTGAAGGGGGATGCGCGTGACTGGATGGACACGCAGAAAAACAATAGGGCTAAATTAGCCTCAAGCAAACTGCTTAGGCAACATCTCCTCAACCCCATACAACTTCGCCAGGCTGAGTAAATCTTCTGGCATATTCTCAATCTGCAAAGCACGTTGTCCGCTTTGCGCGGCGCGCTGCCAAGCCAGCAACATGCTCACTGCGGCGGAATCGACCGCGTGAGTTTGCGATAAATCGACCACCAAATCATTGCTGCTGAGTTGCTGCAAACCTTGAGCGAACATGGCGGGGACGGTTTCCATCGTCACGTCCCCTGAGACCACCATTTTTTCACTGCTCATTACTTGGTGCTCGCTTTACGCACATCGCCTTCGTCGCTTGGATGGGCGTTTTTATCTGCGAGGGTTTTGATTAAACCGTCAATGCCTTTTTCTTGTATCTCCGAAGCAAACGTGCCGCGATAGCTCATCACCATACTCACACCTTCAATAGTGATGTCGAATGCTTTCCACCCATCGGCAGCTTTTTTCATTTCGTAATTGACCAACACAGGCGGTGTGCCCGGCTTGCTAATCACCGTTTGCACCGTTGCTTCCGTGGCATCAGCTGCCATTTTCAGCGGCTTCACTTCAATGGCTTGATCTCGGTAAACAGTAAACACTTTGGTATAAGTGCGCACCAGCATATTGCGGAACTCGGTGACTAATGATTGCTTTTGTTCATTCGTCGCAGTACGCCAATACTTACCGACTGCCAATTGTGTCATACGAGTGAAGTCGAAATTAGGCAGCACTTTTGAATCAACCAAAGCAAGAATTTTTTTCTGATTGCCAGCTTGAATATCTTGGTCATGTTTGATGATAGTGGTGACATCCTGCACGGTATTTTTGATAAGCACATCGGGCGCGGCAACATCAGCGCGTGCCATTCCCACTGCGCCCAACATCGCTACGCCTAACAACAATTTTACTAATTTAGTCATTTCTACTTTCCTCTATTTGCCTGGCTCTGAAGCTTTGTTGTAAATAAATTTACCAATCAAATCTTCCAGCACGGTTGCAGATTGCGTCTGCTTAATCACCTCGCCCGCCTTTAACGTTTCAGTATCGCCACCGGCTGACAAGCCGATGTACTGTTCGCCCAACAAGCCCGATGTGAGGATGCTGGCAAAAGTGTCTTTAGGGAACTGATAACGCTTGTCTATGCTCATCACTACTTTGGCTTCGTACTTCTCGGTATCCAAGGTTATATCGATTACTCGCCCGACCAATACACCCGCGCTTTTAATCGACGCTTTAGGTTTTAGCCCGCCGATATTGGAAAAATAAGCCTGCACTTGATAGGACTCGGACATATTGTATGTACCCAAATTGCCGACCTTCATCGCCAACATCACCAGCGCGCCTATGCCCGCTACCACAAACATGCCCACCCACAAATCCAGTGTTGTGCGTTCCATAATTTAAGCCCCTCCAAACATCATTGCAGTTAAAACAAAATCCAGCATCAAAATCGCCAGTGAAGAAGTCACCACGGTGCGTGTGGTTGCGCCCGACACACCCTCCGCCGTGGGCGGCGCGTCATAACCTTCAAACAGCGCAATCACCGTGACCACCGTGCCGAACACAAAGCTTTTCAACACGCCATTCATAATGTCGTGCTTGAAATCGACCGCCGCTTGCATTTGCGACCAGAACGAACCCTCGTCCACGCCAATTTGCACCACACCCACAAAGTAGCCACCGAAGATACCCATCGCGCTAAACAACGCTGCGAGTAGCGGCATAGAAATCACCCCCGCCCAAAAACGCGGTGCGACGATGCGTGCAATCGGGTTCACCGCCATCATTTCCATTGCCGAAATTTGCTCGGTGGCTTTCATCAAACCAATCTCCGCCGTCATC
>JABFRF010000073.1 GCA_013141315.1 Gallionella sp.
CCCTAACCCTCCCCCAAAAGGAGAGGGGACGAACGGCTCACTGCATGAGGCTGAAATTAGATGAACGTCTCTGCTTGGTCAATTCGTAATCCCATACCGGCGATTCTATTTTTCGCGTTACTCACCCTTGCGGGGCTGATGGCGTTCCGCGCCATGAAGATCCAGCAGTTCCCCGACATTGATTTGCCAACCATCGTGGTGAATGCTGGGTTACCAGGCGCATCACCTGCGCAATTGGAAACTCAAGTAGCGCGCAAGTTAGAGAATTCCTTCGCTAACTTGCAAGGGTTGAAGCATCTTTATACAAAGGTGCAAGACGGTTCGGTGACGGTGACCGCTGAGTTTCGTTTGGAAAAAAATTCGCAAACTGCGCTTGATGATGTGCGTGCTGCGATTTCAAAAATTCGCGCGGATTTGCCGCAAGATTTGCGTGAACCTACCGTGAATAAGCTGGTGTTGTCAGGCTCGCCGATTTTGACTTATGCGATTGCCATGCCTGACATGAGCGAAGAAGAGCTGTCGTGGTTTGTTGATAACAAAATTACCAAAGCGTTGTTGTCGGTGCGCGGTGTGGGTTCGGTCACACGAGTGGGTGGCGTATCACGTCAAGTGAACGTTGCGCTTGACCCAGATAAATTACTGGCACTTAATGCATCTGCTGACGAAATTTCCCAGCAGTTACGCCAAGTTCAGCAAGAGGCGGCAGGCGGACGCGCCGACATTGGCGGCATCGAACAATCGGTGCGCACTATAGCGACCGTGCAAACTGCCGAGCAATTAGGGCAGATGGAAATCGCACTGCGTGATGGTCGTCGCATACGCTTGAGCGAAGTGGCTGAAGTGTCGGATGGCACTGCCGAACAACGCTCCGCCGCCCTGCTGAATGGCAAGCCTGTAGTGGGTTTTGAGATTGTTCGTTCGCTGGGCGCAAGCTCGGTCGAGGTGGAAGATGGCGTGACAAAAGTGTTGGCTGAACTCAAAACTGAGCACGCCAAAATGGAAATCACAGAAGCGTTTAACTTTGTTGAACCGGTTCGAGAAAATTACAAGGGTTCGATGACCTTGCTGTTTGAAGGTGCAGCACTGGCGGTGTTGGTTGTGTGGCTGTTTTTGCGCAATGCACGCGCTACTGTAGTGGCGGCGACGGCTTTGCCACTAGCGGTGATCCCCACTTTTGCCTGTATGTATTTTATGGGCTTTACGCTGAACGTGGTGACACTCTTGTCGCTGTCGTTGGTGGTCGGGGTATTGGTCGATGATGCCATCGTCGAAATTGAAAACATCATGCGTCATCTTGAAATGGGCAAAACGCCTTACCAGGCTGCGATGGAAGCGGCTGACGAAATTGGTCTTGCGGTGATTGCGACGACATTTACTTTGATTGCGGTGTTTTTGCCCACCGCTTTTATGAGTGGCGTGCCGGGTAAATTTTTCGTCCAATTTGGCTGGACGGCAGCAATTTCGGTGTTCTTCTCGTTAGTCGTGGCGCGGATGTTGACCCCGATGATGGCGGCTTACATTCTCAAGCCGCGTGTCGCGCATCAAATCCCCGCATGGGTTAAATATTATTCCGGCTGGGCGAGTTATTGCTTGAAACATCGCGTGAAAACCATGATTGCGGCGGCGATATTTTTTGTCGGTGCATTCATGTTGGTGCCGCTGTTGCCCACAGGATTTATGCCACCCGACGATGGCTCGCAATCGCAGGTGATGCTGACCTTGCCACCGGGCAGCACCTTTCAGCAAAGCTATCGACTCGCCGAGCAAGCACGTGAAATTGTGCAGAAGAATCCTTATGTGAAGCTCATCTACACCACCATCGGTGGCGGCAGCACGGGCGATGATCCATTCATGCCCTCTGGCTCAGGGCAGGTGACTAAGGCCACGCTTACTCTCATGTTGACCCCGCGTGCCGAACGCAGCATTCGCAAGCAAGACATCGAAGCGCAGTTGCGTGATGCTTTAGACGTGTTGCCCGGTGCGCGCGTCAAAATTGGCTTGGGCGCATCCAACGAAAAATATGTGTTGGTGTTGGCGGGTGAAGATGGCGAAAAATTATTGCAACACGCCGAATTGGTGGCGCGTGATTTACGCACCATACCCGGCATTGGTAGCGTCACTTCAACATCGAGTTTGGTGCGTCCTGAATTGGTCGTGCGCCCCGATTTTGCCAAAGCGGCAGACTTGGGCGTGACTTCCGCAGCGATTGCCGACACCTTGCGCATCGCCACAGCGGGAGACTACGAGCAATCGTTGTCCAAGCTCAATTTGAGTGATCGTCAGTTACCGATTGTGGTCAAGCTGCGCGCGGATGCACGGCAAGATATGTCGCTGTTATCCCGTTTGGTGGTGCAAGGCAAACAAGGCCCGGTGATGCTAGGCAGCATTGCCAGCTTCAGCATGGAAAGTGGTCCTGCACAAATTGATCGCTATGATAGAGCGCGCAATATCAACTTTGAAATTGAATTAAATGGACAGCCTTTGGGCAAGGTAGAGGAATTTACCAACACGCTCCCCAGCTTGAAAAATATGCCCCACGGCATTACCCGCGCCACAGTGGGCGATGCTGAAGCAATGGCAGAGTTGTTCGCCAGCTTCAGCTTGGCGATGTTGACGGGCGTGTTGTGCATCTACTTTGTGCTGGTGTTGCTGTTTAAGGATTTCGTGCAACCCGTCACGATACTTGCCGCTTTGGTGTTGTCGATTCCGGGTGCATTCTTGGCGCTGTTCATCACCCACACCGCCATCTCCATGCCCGCGATGATAGGCTTGATTATGCTGATGGGCGTGGCCACAAAAAATTCGATTCTGTTGGTGGAGTATGCCGTCGTCTCGCGCCGTGATCGTGGCATGAGCCGTGCCGAAGCTTTGATTGATGCCTGCAAAAAACGCGCTCGCCCGATTGTGATGACCACACTGGCGATGGGCGCAGGTATGCTGCCTGTGGCATTGGGTATTGGTACGGATCCTAGCTTCCGCGCACCAATGTCCATCGTAGTAATCGGCGGATTGATTACCTCGACCTTCCTGAGCCTGTTAGTGATCCCGGTGGTATTCACTTATGTGGATGATGCGGTGCAATGGTTAACGAGAAAGCTAAAGCGGCATCCTCATACAGTGAATGCTTGAGCGGAAATTGATATACTGCAAAGCGAACCAAATTAACTGGATACGGCGGATAGAAAAATGGACATGGAACAAGCACGCTTCAACATGATAGAGCAGCAAATTCGCCCCTGCGAAGTTTTAGAGGGGCGTATTCTGAAGTTGTTAGAACTGGTGCGTCGTGAGAATTTTGTGCCTGCAAACAATAAATCTTTGGCTTTTGCAGATATGGAAATTCCTTTGGGGCATGGCGTTGCTATGTGGCAGCCCAAGCTTGAAGCACGTGTGGTTCAAGAGCTGCATCTCTTGCGTAGTGATAATGTATTGGAAGTAGGTACGGGCAGTGGCTATTTGACTGCGTTGATGTCGGCTTTGGCAGCGCACGTAACGTCAGTTGAAATCATTCCAGAATTGAGTAGGCTGGCGAAACAAAATCTGCAGTCTTATAAGCGCGAAAACATCACTTTGGAAGTGGGCGATGCGGCACAAGGTTGGGGTAATGGCACCCGCTATGATGTCATCGTTTTGACCGGTTCAACGCCTGTTTTGCCGGTAGCTTTTCAAAATAGCTTGAACATTGGCGGGCGTTTGTTTGCCATTGTTGGCGATGCGCCTGCAATGGAAGCCAAGCTCATCACACGCGTTGCCGAAAATGTTTATACCACTGTAAACATCATGGAAGTAGTTGTAGCACCGTTGCAAAATGCACAACACCCGGAACGCTTCGTATTTTAATGGAAGCACTAAATTCCCCGTTTTGATTTCTATCATTTGTTTATGTTTGCGTGATTGGCTCGCAGATTGTAGTATTAGCAATATCTAATATACAGGTTGTCTAAAATCATGGAACTAAAATTTCTCCAGTCAATTTCAATAGCTTTTCTCGCTGCAAGCAATATAGCTCAAGCAGCGGATTTACTCGAAACATACCATGCGGCACAAACCGGCGATCCGGTATTTGCTGCTGCACGTGCCACCCAACAAGCCGGGCAAGAAAAGCTGGCGCAAGGTCGTGCCTTGTTAATGCCTTCGATTAACTTGAATGCCAATACGACCTTCAACGATCAAACGACCAATTATCAAGCAGGTTCTCCTTTTAGTGCTGCGAACGGAAACAAGCGCTACAACTCGAATGGCTATGGCGTGAATCTAACACAGCCGTTATTTCGAGCACAGAACTGGCTGGCCTATACGGAAACACAATTGCAAGTTGCGCAGGCGGATGCACAATTCAAAGCCGCAGAGCAGGATTTGGTATTGCGTGTCGCGCAGAATTATTTTGATGTGTTGATTGCGCAGGATAGCGTGCAGTTAGTTGAGGCGCAAAAAACTGCAATCACCGAACAAATGGCGCAAGCGAAGCGCAATTTTGAAGTTGGCACAGCCACCATTACCGATACCTTGGAGGCACAATCCCGTCTGGACTTGGTTGCGGCACAAGAAGTGGCAGCGAAAAATAATTTGGATGTGAAGCGCAGTAGTCTCCAGCAACTCACCAATAGCGTGTCAAATGATTTGCGGCCTTTAGGAGCGGGCTTTAAGCTGGAAGCACCCAAGCCCGCTAATATCGAACAATGGGTGGACAATGCGCTCATTGCCAACCCTCAAATAACGATTGCTCAAGTGAGTGCCGGCCTCGCAGAAAAAGAGGTGTCACGTAATCAGGCCGCACATTTGCCCACGCTGGATTTGGTGGCGAACTATGCAAAAAATAGTGCGTCCGGCGGCAGCTTCGGATCGAATGACAACACTAATAAAAGCGTAGGTGTGCAATTGAATGTGCCGCTGTTTCAGGGCGGTGCGGTGAGTTCCAAGTCGCGTGAGGCATTGGCCAATCAAGAACGCAGCAAACAAGATTTGGAAAATGCGCGTCGTAGTGTGACGACGCAAACGCGCCAAGCCTACCTGGGTGTGGTCAGCGGTATGGCGCAGGTGCAAGCTTTGCAGCAAGCCTTGGCCTCCAGCCAAAGCCTCTTGGATGCAAGCAAGCTTGGACAAGAGGTCGGCATACGCACCAATCTTGATGTGTTAAATGCACAACAGCAACTCTACTCAACTCGCCGCGATCTGTACCAAGCCCAATACAATTACTTGCTCAGCCAGTTGCGCCTCAAGGCCGCCGTAGGCGGTTTGGGTGAACCAGAGGTCAATCAAGTTAACCTGGCGTTGCACTGAAAAATCCTGAGACAGCTTAATGAGTAAACGCGAAGTTCATGCAGTCATTCTAGCGGGCGGCAGCGGTAGCCGCTTGTGGCCGTTATCTCGACAGAATTTACCCAAGCAGTTTTTAGCGCTGGATGGTGATGCGTCACTGTTGCAAACCACGATCAACCGTTTATCACCTGTCATTGCAGGCAAAAATGTACTAATCGTTACCCAAGAGGTGCACGCCAAAGGCGAGGCGTATCACGCCTTGTTGCCGTATCAAACTTTGTTTGAGCCGACAGGTCGCAACACTGCCCCAGCTATAGCATTGGCGGCCGCCTATTTGATGGCTGATGGCAGTGACCCGATTATGGTGGTATTACCCGCCGACCACATTATCAAAGACGAAGTGCGTTTCCGCGAGCATTTAAGTGTGGCCATCGCTGCTGCCGAAACGGCCAGTTTGGTTACCTTTGGGATTCAACCTACGCGCCCCGATACCGGTTTTGGATATATCAAAGCCCACCGTGATGATGCCTCATCGAACATCTATGCGGTAGATCGCTTCACCGAAAAACCGGATGAAAAAACTGCTGAGAAATTCTTGCAGGATGGTGATTATTTTTGGAATTCTGGCATGTTCGTCTGGCGCGCTTCAGCGATACTGGCAGAGATACAACAGTATTTGCCAGAGGTGCATGGTGTCGTGCAAGCTATCGTTGCTGAGAGCCGCACATCAGGTAAGTTTCAACAGGCAGTGGAAAAACATTTTGCGGCAATGCCTTCGATTTCGATTGATTATGGGGTGCTGGAAAAATCCAATCGTGTGTCACTCATACCATGCGAAATCGGTTGGAACGATGTGGGTAGCTGGCAGGCTGTGCATGAGATTTCCCGGCATGATACCGACGGCAATGCACTACAAGGCAATGTGGTGGCGGTGGATTGCAAGAACAGTTTGATTCGCGCAGACAAGCGTTTGGTCGCGGCGATAGGCATTGAAGATATTTGTGTGATTGAAACGGCGGATGCGGTGCTGATTTCAAGAAACAATCAAACTCAACGCGTGCGCGAAGTGGTAGATATTCTGCACGAACGTGGTTCGACTGAGCATATTTTTCACGCAAAGGTAAATCGCCCGTGGGGCAGTTACACAGTACTGGAAAAAGAGCAGGATGGCTTCAAGATCAAGCGCATCGAAGTTTCACCCGGCGCAAGGCTGAGCTTGCAAAGCCATAGGCAACGCTCCGAGCATTGGGTGGTTGTGTCTGGCACGGCGACCGTGACGAACGGGGATGAAGTGGTCACGGTGAAGAAAAACCAAAGCACTTACATTCCGATCGGGACGAAGCATCGTTTGGAAAATCTTGGCAAAGAGCCACTGCATATCGTTGAGATTCAGGTTGGCGACTATCTGGGTGAGGATGATATTCAGCGCTATGAAGACAACTATGGCCGTGGCTAAGCCACACTAATTTGGGATTGAAAAAATGAGCGCAAAAAAAATCGCTTTAATCACCGGCATCACAGGCCAAGACGGGGCTTACCTAGCCGAGTTTCTGCTGAAGAAGGGCTACATCGTACACGGTGTCAAACGTCGTTCATCACTGTTTAACACCGACCGCATCGACCATCTGTATCAAGACCCTCATGTCAAACAAGCGCACTTCATCCTGCACTACGGTGACCTGACCGACTCCACCAACCTAATCCGCATCATCCAGCAAGTCCAGCCCGACGAGATCTACAACCTTGCCGCCATGAGTCATGTCGCGGTATCGTTTGAAACGCCGGAATACACTGCCAATGCCGACGGCATCGGCACCTTGCGCATCCTCGAAGCGATCCGCATTCTCGGTTTGGAAAAGAAAACCCGTTTCTACCAAGCCTCCACCTCCGAGTTATACGGTCTGGTACAAGAAACCCCGCAAAAAGAAACCACCCCGTTCTATCCGCGCAGCCCTTACGCCGTGGCCAAATTGTACGGCTACTGGATCACGGTTAATTACCGCGAGGCTTATGGCATCTATGCGTGTAACGGCATCCTGTTCAATCATGAATCACCCATACGCGGCGAAACCTTCGTCACGCGCAAAATCACCCGCGCCCTGGCGCGTATCAAGCTGGGACTACAAGACCGCCTGTACCTGGGCAACATGGACTCCCTGCGTGACTGGGGTCACGCCAAAGATTACGTTGAGATGCAATGGCTGATGCTGCAACAAGACCAGCCTGAAGATTTCGTCATCGCCACAGGGGTGCAATACAGCGTTCGTGACTTCGTTAGCATCGCTGCCAAAGAACTCGATATCGAAGTACGTTGGGAAGGCACAGGCATAGATGAAAAGGGTTACGACAACGCCACAGGCAAATGCATCGTACAAGTGGATTCCCGTTACTTCCGTCCCACTGAAGTCGAAACCTTATTGGGTGATCCGAGCAAAGCCAAGCAAAAGCTGGGCTGGACACCCAAGATCACCTTCCACGAGTTGGTGTCAGAAATGGTGCGAGAAGACCTCAAGAGCGCCAAGCGTGATGAGTTGGTGAAACAGCATGGCTTTGCGGCTTACGATTACAACGAGTAATTCCAATACTATTTCATCGGTGAAACTGCGTTGACTTCCTCACTCACTCCTAGTCGTACTACCTGTACTGCCTGCGTCGTTCGTTCGTCGTCGCCTTGTTTGACCTTCGAAATAGAATTGGAATAAGTGGTGATGAATAAGAATGCAAAAATTTACATTGCGGGGCATCGTGGTCTGGCGGGCAGCGCCATTGTGCGTGAGTTGCAGCGGCAAGGCTACGCCAACATTGTCACTCGCACCCACGCAGAGTTGGATTTAGAGGATGCGGCCGCAACGCAACAATTCTTTAATCAAGAGCGTCCTGTGATTGTATTCTTGGCGGCAGCCAAAGTTGGAGGTATTCATGCCAACAACACACTGCCCGTGGATTTTTTAATGAGCAACTTGCTCATCGAAGCCAACATCTGTCGTGCCGCTCACGCAAGCAAAGTAAATCGTCTAATCTTTTTGGGTAGCTCATGTATTTATCCACGAGATTGCCCGCAGCCGATCAAAGAAGAATATCTTCTTACGGGTCCGTTGGAGGCAACCAACCGCCCTTACGCGTTGGCGAAGATCGCCGGCATCGAAATGTGTTGGTCATACAATCGTCAATATGGCACGAAGTGGCTGGCCGCTATGCCCACCAACTTGTACGGTCCCGGCGACAATTATGATCTGAATAATTCTCATGTTCTGCCGGCACTGATACGCAAAATGCACGAGGCCAAAGTGGCTGGCATGAGCGAAGTGGTGTTGTGGGGGAGCGGCACGCCCAAGCGCGAATTCTTATACGTGGATGATTTGGCGAGTGCACTCGTATTTCTTGCGACATTGGATACGCAACGTTATGACGCATTGGTTGCACCCACACAATGTCCGCTAATCAATGTTGGCACGGGTGAAGATTTGACCATACGAGAGTTGGCAGAAACCGTTGCTGAGGTGGTGGGCTACCAAGGAAAGTTTGTGCAAGACACCTCCAAGCCAGACGGCACGATGCGTAAAGTGATGGATGTTTCTAAAATCCTCGCATTAGGATGGCGGCCCAAAATGGCATTGCATGATGGTGTGACTTTGTCCTACGTGGATTTCCAACAAAATATAAATTGATGCCCATGCAGCCAATTCTCGAAGTGGTGGAGATCGCGAAACAAGCCGGCAAAGCTATACTGCAAATTTATGCGCAGCCAGCCTTGGCTGCAAGTCATAAAGCAGACCTATCACCTTTGACTGCAGCTGATCTCGCCTCACACCATATTATTTGCGAGCGCTTGGCACAGCTGACACCGTCCTATCCAGTGCTGTCTGAAGAGTCTGCCGAAATTTCTGTTGCACAGCGTATGGCTTGGACAAGATATTGGCTGGTAGACCCGCTCGATGGCACCAAGGAATTTATCAAGCGCAATGGCGAATTCACCGTCAATATCGCGCTGATCGAAAACGGCAAACCCATTTTGGGTGTGGTTTATGCCCCTGTTTTGGATGTCTGTTATTACGCCGAACGGGGTGAGGGGGCGTTTGTAACAAGGGGTTCTGGTATGGCACAGCCGATCCAAGTTAAATCACTACTAGCGGGTGAACCCATCAAGGTCGTTGCCAGTCGTTCACACAGCGATGCACGCACTGCATCGCTACTCCATCGGCTGGGTAATTGTGAAACAATCAGCATGGGCAGTTCGCTGAAGTTATGCCTGGTGGCCGAGGGGGTGGCACATTTTTATCCACGCTTGGGACCGACCATGGAATGGGATACTGCGGCAGCACATGCCATCGTTAACGAAGCGGGGGGTACAGTGTGCAATAGTGCCGCCATTGAACTACCCTATAACAAACCCGATATGCATAACTCGGAATTTTTTGTGTACGCCAAATCTGAGGAGACATTCAAACAAGCAACGAAGGAACTGCAATGACAACTAATTCAGCCGCATCCAATGTGGTTTGGCATAACGCCACTGTCACCCGAGCGCGACGCGAATCGCAGAATGTCCATCGCGGTGCGATCATTTGGTTCACGGGGTTGTCCGGATCCGGCAAATCCACTTTGGCGCATGCCGTTGAAGAAGCTTTATATCAACGGGGCTGCCACACTTTTGTATTGGATGGTGATAACGTACGCCATGGATTATGTGGTGATCTTGGCTTTTCAGCTGAAGACCGCGTGGAAAATATCCGGCGTATCGGTGAGATGGCCAAACTTTTTATGGAGGCTGGTGTGATCGTACTGACAGCATTTATCTCTCCTTATCGAGCAGATCGTAAAAAGGTTCGGGGACTGGTTGAACATGGCGATTTTATCGAAATTTATTGCGACACCTCTATTGATATATGTGAGAGCCGCGACGTAAAAGGCTTATATAAAAAAGCGCGCGCTGGTCAAATCAGTGAATTCACCGGCATCACCTCGCCCTACGAGATTCCCGAAAAACCCGAACTTGATGTCAATACCGGAACGGGTGAGCTGAATAGCTGCGTACAACAAGTCCTCACCGAAATGACTCAGCGCGGCATCATCAATAATATCTCGGTCAACGTTTAGTATTTCGACGGAATCAATTTCTCGTGATGAAACAAATCCTAAAACCGCAAGATCTTGCTATCAGAGGTGCCCCTCCCGCCTTTGAAGAGCCACTTCATGTTGGTCGACCCAACATTGGTGACCGCGAGGCATTCATCAAGCATGTAGATACCATCTTCGATAATCGATGGTTAAGCAATAACGGCCCGATGGTGCAGGAATTCGAACAACGCGTCGCCAATTATCACGGCGTGAAACATTGTGTGGCCATGTGCAATGGCACGGTGGCGCTGGAAATCGCAATTCGTGCGCTGGGTTTAGCGGGCGAGGTGATCATACCCTCCTATACCTTCATTGCCACTGCTCATGCTTTGAGCTGGCAAGCCATCACCCCGGTTTTCGCCGACATTGATCCCGTTACCCATAATCTTGACCCTGTCGCCGTACGCGCGATGATCACCCCGCGCACCACCGGTATCATCGGTGTACATTTATGGGGTAGGGGAGCCCCGGTTGATGAATTGCAAAGCATCGCTGACGAGCATGGTCTCAAGCTGATGTTCGATGCGGCTCATGCATTTGGCTGCTCATACCGGGGAAGGATGATAGGAAACTTCGGAGCCTGCGAAGTGCTGAGCTTTCACGCCACCAAATTCTTTAATACCTTCGAGGGTGGCGCGGTCGTCACCAACAATGATGAGTTGGCGGAAACCATGCGCCTGATGCGCAACTTTGGTTTTTCCGGGTTTGATAATGTCGTTCATCCCGGAACCAATGGCAAGATGATAGAAGTCGCCGCCGCAATGGGCTTGGTCAATCTGGATGCCATTGATAACGTGGTCGCAGCAAATCGGCTCAATCATCAAACCTATCAAAATGCATTATCTGGCCTGCCCGGAATTAGCCTGCTGAGCTTTGCTGCTGACGAGCGCAACAACTACCAATATGTCGTTATGCAAGTAGACGAGGACTGCCCGATTTCCAGAGATGAGTTCATTGAGGCATTACACGCTGAAAATATTCGCGCCCGAAAATATTTCTGGCCGGGCTGCCACAATATGCGGCCGTATCGGGATTGGTATCCTCATGCGGGATTGTTGCTACCCAACACTCAGCGAGTTGCCAATAGCGTGATAGTACTCCCGACCGGGACCACTATGACCGGTGAGATGGTGAACGTTGTCGCTTCGGTGATTCGTGTGCTGATAAAAAATTAGCCATGAAAGTGGCACTCATGCAGCCCTATTTTTTCCCCTACTTGGGGTATTTTCAACTGATTGCGGCGAGTGATATTTTTGTGTTGCATGATGATGTGCAATACATCAAAGGTGGCTGGGTCAATCGCAACAGAATTTTACTGAATGGGGAAAGTCGCTTGATTACTTTACCTGTTCAGAAAGATTCCCACGAACTACCTATCCTTGCCAGAAGTTACGTGCAAGGCGATCCGTCATACAAAGATATCGCCAATTTAATCAAGCAGGCCTATTACAAAGCACCCTGTTTTCAACAAGCATTCACGCTTATCAATGGGATATTGCTGTATCAAAATAAAAATATTGCGCACTTTAATGCCAATCTGATCCGCAGCATCGCAAATTATTTGGGTATCAAAAGCAAAATACTCACTTCTTCCGAACTGGAAAAAGATAACCTTCTGAGCGGGGAATCTCGCGTGCTGGATATCTGCAAGCGTCTGGGTGCGTCAAACTACCTCAATCCTCAAGGCGGTCAATCTCTGTACGATACGTCCACTTTTCGTGAAGCGGGTATAGACCTGCATTTTCTTTTTATGCGACCCGTACCTTACCCGCAACGAACAGCTAATTTTGTCCCTTATCTTTCCATCATCGATGTTTTGATGGAGCTGGAGCCGGCGGCCATTCAACGCTACCTGACCGAATTTGATTTAGTCTCCGATACGCTTGGCGGCCAGCTATCTTGAATATTCTTAACCAAAAAAATCACGGGATGCCGACTGAGATTGGCGGTTACTTTGGCCTGGAGCTACCTTGGCATGGTGAACTGTATCCTGACGCTTTGAAGTTGCAATCCGGTCGTGCCGCGATTCGTGCGGCGCTTGAAAGCGCGGCCATAACGCAAGTGTTGTTGCCAGCTTATGTTTGCGACTCGGTCATTAAAGCGGTTACAGATTCCGGGGCCAAGGCCGTGTTCTATTGCTTGGATGAATCACGCTACCCCAAAGATTTACCCGCAACATTTCCCAAGCACAGCGCACTACTGTATGTGAATTATTTTGGCCTTTGCGCAAAAAACATTGCCAAGCTACGCACCGTTATCCCTGCCTGCCGGTTGATCATCGACAATAGTCAGGCTTTGTTTGCCACCCATCAGGGCGAATTGGCCACCATTTACTCGCCACGAAAATTTGTCGGCGTGCCTGATGGTGGACTGTTAATTCATTCGGCTTCGCTTAAATTTAAAATGCCCGATGTGGAAGATAGCGCGTCTATCGAGCGTATGAGACCGCTAATCGTGCGAATGGCCTATTCTGCCCGGCAAGGTTATTCAGATTTCAAAAAAATCCCCTTATCCTTGCAGGACACCACACCATTACTGATGTCCAGATTGACTCAACGCTTATTGAAGAGCATACCCTGGACTGAAATAGCGCAACGCCGTAGAAAAAACTTTCTGCTAATGTCTAAAGAATTAGATGGCATCAACGGAATGCATTGGGAATTGGATGCAGCTGACGTGCCGATGTGTTATCCACTCACTCTGCCCGGAGAAAAGGTCGATCAAATAAGAGACCAGCTGACAGCGCGAAATATTTTTATCCCGATCTACTGGCAAGATGCGCTACCTCGTATCACGCCAAATTCAATTGAAACCATACTAACCAACCATACCTTGTTTATACCCATTGATCAGCGTATGGAGTCCAATCAAGTCAAAATGCTTAGTGATTTACTCCTGAAGATGGCTAGTTAGCTTTTGCACCATCCAAACACTATTCGAACGACCTTTTGATATGATCCAATCTAAATTATTCCCAACTGAATAAAGACGCGATTTTAGGTACCTAACTATGCAAAACGATAAGGATTCTTACCCAAGATTCGATTACAACGAGCATGCTAAAACGCTTGCGCCGGACGACTTCTTGGGGCAAGTTAAACGAACTGTAAAAGGTGAGCCGGTAGCGGAAGAACAGATCAAGATGATCGTTGACGCAATACAAGCGTCACTCAGGCTGAAGCCGGATGACAAACTGCTCGAGTTGGCGTGTGGCAATGGGGCTGTATCCCGTTACTTTTTTGATTCGTGTGCAGACTATCTGGGAGTCGATATCTCCGAATACTTGATCTCTGTTGCCAAGACAAATTTCGAAAGATTGCCGCATTACCGATTTGTGACGCGGGGTGCCGCAGAGTATGTCCGTCATGAATCACACCCAGAACATTTTTCAAAAGACCTATGCTATGCAGGTTTTTGCTTTTTCCCCGCCGCAGATGCCATTGAAGTGCTGCATACACTCTACGATAAATTCATCAATGTGCAGACTCTATTCATTGGCAACTTACCAGACAAGGATCGCGCAGCCGAGTTCTATAAAACAAGGAAGCCCGGCACGGAAGAGTTGTCTGACCATTCAACTGCAATTGGAACGTGGCGTACCCGCGAGGAATTTAAGCAAATGGCTGCTGGAGCAGGATGGAAAGTAGAATTTTCGTTCATGCCAAAGGAGTATTACGCGGGACACTATCGCTACGATGCGCAACTTAGCCGTTATTGATTTGACGCGGTATGCTATCAACTCCATTCTTGTTGAAGTGAGTGGCATAATCGGAGCAGTGTAAATTTCAGCCGCTGTCTTACAACTTTTTTACTCTAATGTTATCGGTCTTCGATCGTAATGAAGCTGCATCAATAGGGCAAGGCAAAGTAACATGATTAACAAGAACCACATTGAAGACTTGGCACTATTCGGCGGAGCTCGGCAGTTCTCAACACCCAAGCCAACGTCGAATCTGGTGCGCCCGGATTTTGAAAAGTTCCTTGGCTACTCCCGAACTTTCATTGAACAGCATCAGTACACCAACGGCTCGTTGGTAAAGTTGCTTGAGCAACGACTTGCTGAGTTCCATCAGGTTAAACATTGCGTCGCTTTTTCCAGTGGCTTTTGGGCGCTGGCGCTTGCCATCAAGGCACTTGCCCTCAAAGGTAAAGACGAAATCGTGATGCCCTCGTTTACCTATCGCCGCATGGCCGACATCGCCGCTTGGACAAAACTGAAGCCGCATTTTTGCGATATGGAAGAAGCCACGCTTGCCAACAGCGCGGCAACGGTGCGACCTTGTATCAATAACAACACCGCCCTGATTTTGGGCGTACATCCCATCGTCAATTTCTGCGACATTGATGGACTCGCGGCATTGGCGAAAGAGAAAAATATTCCCTTGTTGTTTGATTCTGTTGAGTCGGTTTATGAGTCATACAACGGAAAAAAAATAGGTTGCTTCGGCGCGGCGGAAATTTTCTCAATGGGTGCGAGCAAGCTGGTGAATGGTTTTGAGGGCGGGTACATCACCACCAACAACGCAAATCTGGCGGCTCAACTGTCGCTGATGCGCGATTTTGGCTTTCAGGGGCAGGACAAGGTTGCAGTGTCAGGCGGACTGAATGCGCGGCTCAATGAAGTCCATGCCGCGATGGCACTGGCAGGGTTGGATGATTTGGAAGATCAGGTTGTGCGCAATCGTGACCGATATCACACCTATCAACGATTGCTTGCCACGTTGGATGGCATCCGCTTGTTGGAATTCGATGAAAGCCAACGACCCGGATACAAAAACATTGTGGTGGAAGTTCTTGAAGATTGGCCGTTATCGCGGGACGATACGGTCAGAGTGCTAAATGCAGAAATGATTTTGGCACGCGCCTATTACACGCCACCCTTGCACCGCAAACGCATGGACTATCCTTACATCACTGCCGAATTACCAGTGACAGATAGACTCGCAGAGCGTTTGATTCTGCCGCCTTGCGGGCATCTGGTGAGCAATGAAGATATAGCCGGCATTGTTGAGTTATTGAAATTCATGCGTGCCAATGCAGTCGAAATCACCCAACGTTTGCGCACGAAAGAAATGCAATGACGACAACCAAAGACTTTGCGCTGTTTGGTGCGCCGCCTGCATTCGATAAACCCATTCCTATTGGGCAGCTCTATTTTCCTTCAGCGCAACGCTACGAAGCAGCATTTCGTGGCATCTTCGAGCGACAGTATTACACCGAATACGGACCGTTGAATCGGCAGCTCGAACAAAACCTTCAGCAATTCCTCGGTGTTAAACACGCGATTTGTGTGGCCAACGAAACCGTTGCGTTAATGATGGTGGCAAATGCTATGGAGCTAACCGGCAAAGTGATATTGCCAGCGTTTAATCATATCGCTGCGGTGCAATCGTTGAGTTGGGCAGGCTTGGAGCCAGTATTTTGCGATGTGGATCCAGCCACGCATCAGATCGACATCGATCAAGTGAGCAAGTTGATCGACCAAGATGTGAGTGCGATTTTGGGCGTGAATCTGTGGGGCGGGGTGTGTGACGTTAAGGCACTCGCCAAGCTTGCAAAAGACAGCGGTGTTCAATTGTATTTCGATTCGGCTCACGCCTTTGGCTGCGCGGTGGATGGTGTACGCATCGGTAATTTCGGGCGCGCTGAAGTGCTTTCATTTCACCAGTCCAACATTTTAAATGCGACCGAGGGTGGTTGCATCTGTACCAATGATGACGAGCTAGCGGCCAAGCTGCGAGTGATGCGCAGCAGTGCGGGAGCGGGCAGTGTGCCTGCCACCGTAAATAAAACAGTGAATGGCAGAATGTCCGAAGCGCAGAGCGCTATTGCGCTGATGGGTTTGGAAGATTTCTCGGCGAACCAGAGAAATAATGAAATACTGTTTGAACTTTACAAAGCACAGTTGGCGAAAATTTCCGGTTTACGTTTATTTAAACCGAAGGGAGTGAGTTTTTCCAATTATCAAAATGTAGTTTGCCAAATTAGTGAAGCCGAATTCGGCTTGTCACGTGATAGGCTCATCGCCTTGCTTAAAGCTGAAAACGTTGACGCACGGCCATGCTTCCATCTGGGAGTACATCGCGATATCCCGCATTCACAACACCAATTGCCGGAAACAGATAGCCTGAGCACATCGTGTATCCAATTGCCAATTGGTGCCTTAGTTTCAGCACAAAGCGTACTGAAAATTTGCGATATTTTAGCCAGAGCACATCAGGCATCTACAACCATCAATGCCCGCTCTTCCCAAGATTCCATAGGTGTCCGATAACCTTATCGCTTGATATTGATCATTTGATCTTAGATGGCAGGTTTGTAGGATAATACGTCCAGTTATCATTCGAGCACTCATCATAATGGACATCAATAAACGTATCGCCAAACATTTCAGCGACAGCGCTGAGCTCAAACTACGCGTAAAAGACTCGCTGGCAAAGCCTATCGCTGCTGCCTCACAAGTGTTCTTTGACTGCGTGACCAATGACCATAAAATCTTGTGCTGCGGCAACGGCGGTTCAGCGGGCGATGCACAACACTTTGCTGCCGAGTTGATAAATCGCTTTGAAAAGGAACGTCCCGGCCTCGCCTGCATTGCCCTCACTACTGATAGTTCGATTATTACGTCTATCGGCAACGATTACGATTTCAACCAGATTTTTTCCAAGCAAGTGAATGCGCTGGGTTTGCCTGGCGACACGCTGTTAGCAATTTCTACCAGCGGAAATTCAGCCAATGTTTTAGCTGCTATTAAAGCAGCCCATACGCGCAGCATGACGGTCATCGCGCTGACTGGTCGCAATGGTGGTGAGATGGCGAGAGCGCTACGCCCTGACGACATCCTGATTTGCGTCGATGCTCAAAGCACCGCGCGCATTCAGGAAGTACACTTGGTGTGTTTGCACAGCTTGTGCGACATCATCGACTATCTCTTGCTGGGCGAATGATGTACCCCCAATCACCGTTCGTGGTGTACCCGCAAGGGGTAGGCCGTGGCTGTAATGGACATTTGCCCCAACAGCACACACACAGCTTGTCGAGCCACTTACTCTCAACTCAATACCCTTCAACAAAGCCTTTAGTCCTGAGCAAAGTCGAAGGATCAGGGCGAACGGAGTGTTAAAAATGGATCGTCTGTATCCCCTGCCATCCTTTGAAGCCAAGTTTTGCGATGCGAATAATCTCGCCGCACAGCTTGCCAAACTGCCGCGCCCGCTGGTATTCACTAACGGCTGCTTCGATGTGTTGCATCGCGGTCATGTCACCTATCTTGCGCAAGCCCGCGCACTCGGCGCATCGTTGATTGTTGGCGTAAACAGCGATGCATCGGTGAAACGCCAAGGTAAAGGCGATGAGAGGCCGATCAACGCCGAACAAGACCGCATGGCAGTTTTAGCTGCGCTGGATTCAGTGAGTTTAGTTGTATTATTTGAAGAAGACACGCCGCTGAATTTGATACTCGCTTGCAAGCCTGATGTGCTGGTCAAAGGCGGTGATTGGAAACCAGAAAATATTGTCGGCAGTAAAGAAGTCCAAGGCTGGGGCGGCTCGGTACACAGCATTCCGTTCTTGCATGAACGCTCTACCACTGCGCTGCTGAAAAAAATTCGCAGCCTTTAAGGCAAATCTCTATTGCCGCCTGAGGCTGCATTCACTGCATCCTCTAGTTGTAGCAACAAACTCAATCGGTCATGTTTCGCCACGTCTTGCCAATGGCGATTCGACAGCGCGCCTTCCATTGCCCATAGCAGATTCAAGCTCGCGTTTACGCCGGATTGTTTCACCTGAATATATGCGCGTACCGCACCCAGCTCGCGTAATTGCTCAAGGGTATGAATGCCCGCCTGCGCCAGCATTTGCTGCGACTTGAGGCCGAAGTTGGGAAGTTCTGCAATGTTCATTGCTTAGATTATGCAGATGCGCCACTGACAGCGTGGTGTCAGTAGACAAAATTTAAACTGCGCCTTGCATCACCACTTCAAGACGCGAGCGCCCTTCTGGAGTGGTCATTACCATCAACACATCTTTTTCTTGCAGTATTTGATTCGCGGGAGGATTGAATTGCCACGTATTTTGCCGCTGAATTGCCAGCACCATTGCAGCTGTATTATCGTGATACAGCGCGCTCAAGGGTTGGTTGTTCATTTCCTGTGGAATTTTAATTTCTTCCATGCGCAAGTTGCTATTTGATTTGAGCATCTCGTCGAGGAAGCTCATTACGTTAGGTCGAACCATCGCAGAGACAATGCGCAACCCCCCACTAAAATCGGGTGAAACAACTTCGTCAGCACCTGCTCGCCTTGTTTTATCGGCGTTTTTCAAATCATGGCATCGCGCTACCACACGTGCATTTGGCTTGAGTTGCTTGGCACTCAAACTAATCACCAAGTTGGAGCTATCTTCATGCGCCACAGCAAACACCCCTTTGGCGCGCATAATGCCAGCCGCCATCAACACATCGTTGTCCGTTGCGTCGCCATGCAAATATAGTTGGTTGGGATGCGCCTCAATGTAATGTTGGATCGTTGGCAAATCACCATCAATAATCACACTGGGCAACCCTGACATCTCTAAATCCTGCGCAACATTACGCCCCACTAACCCCACACCACAGACGATGTAGTGCTCTTTTAATTGTGCGATCTTCTTTTCCATTTTCCTTCTCCGTCTTGCTTCGCTAAATTCACCTTCTAACATAAACGCCGTGACCGTTGATAACACATAGCCCATGATGGCAATGCCCGTAATGGCAATAAACACGGTGAATAGCCGCCCATATTCATAGTCAGGCATTTCTACTACCTCGTGAAACCCGATGGTCGTAATCGAAAGAAAGACCATGTAAAAGCAGTCCATCCACGAATAATGCGATTCACCCAAAATGCGATAGCCCGCCGTGCCGATGATGAACACACTGACCAATGCCAGTAGTGACACCAGCAGCTTGCGCATTACTTTTGATTCTATGTTTTGTGAAAACTCCATTAACCATCCTTTGCTCAAACCAACCGCGAGTTTAACGGTAACACGCCGCGACACAAAATTTGTGGATTGCGTCTTTACTGCGATAATGCCTTATTCGTTTTGCCGTACATAATATTCACGACATGATTACCCCTACCGAAATCACTTTGCATCAACAATCCCGCGCCCTCGAAATCGCTTTCGACGATGGTGCGCGCTATCGCCTGCCCTACGAATTTTTGCGCGTGTTTTCGCCCTCTGCCGAGGTGCGTGGTCACGGCCCGGGGCAAGAGGTATTGCAGGTGGGTAAAAAAAATATCGGTGTGAATGGCGTTGAGCCTGTCGGCACGTATGCCCTCAAAATCCTATTCGATGATGGTCACGATAATGGCTTATACACATGGGAATATCTGCAAGAGTTGGGCAAATATCAGGATGGCATGTGGCATGAGTATTTGAGCAAGATAGAAGCGCAAGGAGCAAGCCGCGAGCCTAGCCTACAGCCGGCTGTGGTCGATG
>JABFRF010000039.1 GCA_013141315.1 Gallionella sp.
GCGTTTTCGCCACCACCATCAAACCGCTGGTGTCTTTATCCAGCCGATGCACAATGCCAGCGCGCGGCACATCCTCCAACTGCGGCGAGTAATGCAACAAAGCGTTGAGCAGCGTGCCTTCCCAGTTACCACTACCCGGATGTACAACCAAACCGGCAGGTTTGTTAACCACCATCAAAGCATCGTCTTCATAGACAATATCGAGCGCAATGTCTTCCGCCAAATACGGTTGCTCTGAGGAATGCAACTGGGGCAACACCTCCAAGGTTTCGCTTCCCCAAACTTTTTGTTTAGAAATAGCAAACTCACCATCCACCGTTACTTGCTGTTGAACAATCCACTCTTGCAAACGACTGCGCGAGTACTCCGGTAACAGCTTTGCAAGGGCTTGGTCGAGCCGCAAGCCAGCAAATTCATCAGGGATAACGAAATGCAGGTTCTCCAATTCAGGGCTTTCCGCAAGAAGATCAACTTCGTCCATTACTTCTTGGGCGTTGAGTGGCTTGGCTTTGCTATAATCGGGCATATTTTTTTCGGATTCAGTCATGCGCCATAGTTTAGCCTTATTCTTACTACTTACGTTAGTTGCATGTGGCACGAATGGAACAAAGACCATCGGCAGCACTGCCGCAGAGAAAGCCGCCGTCGAAGCAAAAGCCTCAGTCGAAGACCTATATAAAGAGGCGCAAAAAAGCCTGGATGACGGCAGCTATGACGAAGCCATTAAATCTTTTGAATCGCTGCAATCGCACTACCCGTATGGTCGCTATGCACAACAAGCACAGTTAGAAATCGCTTACGCTTATTACAAAAAAAATGAAGTCGATGCCTCGATTTCAGCGGCTGAACGATTTATCAAACAGTACCCCAATAATCCGCACGTTGATTACGCCTATTACTTAAAGGGCTTGGCGCGCTTTAATGGCGATAACGATATGTTTAGCTCGATTAGCGGTGAAGACCCAACCGAACGCGACCCGAAAGCCGCGCAAGATTCATTTATCGCGTTCAAAGATTTAATTGCACGCTTCCCCAAAAGTAAATATGCACCCGACGCAATTTTACGGATGCAATATCTGGTGAATGCGCTCGCAAAATATGAAGTTCATGTGGCAAGCTATTACTTGCGCCGTGGCGCGCACATTGCGGCAGTAAACCGCGCGAAAGAAGTGCTATCGCTCTACCCCAACACGCTCTCCACACGCGACGCGCTCATCATCATGGTGAAGGGCTATGACGCAATGGGCTTGAAAGCATTGCGTGATGACACTCAACGCATCCTTGATAAAAATTTTCCTAAACAACCATAACAGCCGTGAACCCGCTTCCCACCATGAATTTTTGCAGCCTGTGCGGTGCAGCCGTCACGCAAAAGATTCCGCCTGATGACAATCGCACGCGCCATGTATGCACCGCATGCGGCGAAATTCATTACCAAAATCCCAAGCTGATAGTCGGCTCGATACCGGTATGGGAAGATAAAATTTTGTTGTGCCGTCGTGCTATCGAGCCTCGCTATGGGTTATGGACGCTACCCGCTGGTTTTATGGAAAACAGCGAAACTGCACCTGAAGCCGCCACACGCGAAACCTTAGAGGAAGCCAATGCGCAAGTAGACATTATTGAATTGTATTCAATGTACAACCTGCCTTACATTAACCAAGTACATCTATTGTTCCGTGCCAAATTACTCAATCTTGATTTTTCACCCGGCATAGAAAGTTTGGAAGTGGCGTTGTTTAACGAGCAAGATATTCCGTGGGACACCCTCGCATTTCGCCCCATAAAATTCACCTTACAACATTATTTTGCGGATCGTAAAACGGGTAGTTTTAAGTTCCATACGGGTGACTTAGCGCCGCCTGAACGCCCCCTCAGCTAACCCGCTTCACTTACACAATAAGCACTTATCAGTCATACAAATATGAATCGTACTCACATTTTTTCACTCCTCGCCGCCCTACTCCTTAGTGGCTGTGCAGGTGCGCGCAATCCAGCCGACCCGCTCGAACCAGTCAATCGCAGCATTTACAAATTCAACACCAGCATTGATAAAGCTGTAGTTAAACCAGTCGCGCAAGGCTATAGCAAGATAATGCCCTCCGTCGGCAAAATGATGGTATCGAATTTCTTTTCCAACTTGGATGATGTCGTAGTCACCGCCAACGATGTGTTGCAACTCAAACTGGTTCAAGCGGCTTCAGATGGCATGCGCTTCTTGGTCAATTCAACCATCGGCATATACGGGCTAATTGATGTTGCTTCAATTGGACCGCTCAAAAAACACAATGAAGACTTCGGGCAAACTCTGGGCAAATGGGGTGTGGGCAGTGGGGCATACCTCATGCTGCCTATCCTCGGCCCCAGCTCAGTACGTGATGGCATTGGTCGCTATGTCGATACCTTCCCCAGCCTGACCACGCAAATTCAAGACATGCAAACGCGCAACCAAGTTTATTTAGGTGATGGAATCAACCGTCGCGCTGAACTGCTCAACCAAGAAAAAGTGTTGGATGACGCGATGCTAGACCCGTATGAATTTATCCGTGACGCGTACCTGCAACGTCGCGTCAACCAAGTGTACGACGGCAATCCACCACGTGTGAGATATGACGAAGAAGTAGATAGCGAACCCGCTCCAGTAGCGGCTTCCAGCCCTGTTGCTGCGCAGCCTTTAGCAACACTTGAGACAACCGTCCCATAAGGTGAACAGATTGACTACCCTACGTTTGCTTGCTGACGGAGTGACTGAGTAATGAACAAACTTTATTTTGGCGACAATCTCCACATCCTGCGGCAATACGTGACGGATGAATCGGTGGATTTGATTTATCTTGATCCGCCGTTTAATTCCAAGCGCGATTACAACCTGCTGTTCAAAACACCAAAAAATGCGCCCAGCAAAACGGGTGAAGATGAGGCGCAAAACGACACCGCCAGCCAAGCGCAAATCGTCGCGTTTGAAGATAGTTGGCATTGGGGTCAACAAGCTGAGGATGAATTTCGCGAGATTGAATGTCAGCCCAACACCGATGTTGCCGAGCTGATGCGCGCACTGCGTTCCTTCTTGGGCGAGAACGACATGATGGCTTATCTGGTGATGATGGCAAACCGTCTGCTGCAGTTGCATCGCGTACTAAAACCCACGGGCAGCCTGTATTTACACTGCGATCCCACCGCTTCGCATTACTTGAAAATCGTGCTGGATGGCGTGTTTGGGAAAGAAAATTACCGCAATGAAATTTCTTGGTTGCGCTCACAACCGAAGAGCCACAACACAATCAATTTCACGAACTGCCGAGACATTATTTTGCGCTACGCAAAAACAGCCCAAGCCAAATTTTTCAAAGTGTACGGTGCGTATGACCAATCATACCTAGACAATTTTTATCGTTACACGGATGCAAGTGGTCGTCGGTATCGGCTAGGCGACATCACCAACCCGAACAAAAATCGTCCTAATTTGACTTACGAGTTTTTGGGTGTCACACGAGTATGGCGATGGACAAAAGAACGGATGCAAAAGGCTTATGAAGACGGTTTGATTTACCAATCAAAACCTGGAACTGTGCCGCAAGAAAAACGCTACCTCGACGAAATGGAAGGTCAGCCAATCACGGATAGCTGGGACGACATTGAGCACTTACATGGTAGCAGTGATGAAATGCTCGGCTACCCCACGCAAAAACCACTCGCCCTGCTGGAGCGCATTATTCTAGCCAGTTCCAACGAGGGCGATGTAGTGCTCGATCCGTTCTGCGGCTGTGGCACGGCAGTTGATGCGGCGCAAAAATTGGGACGACAATGGCTGGGCATCGACATCACGCATCTGTCGATTAGCTTGATTGAATTGCGCATGAAGCAACGCTATCCTGAGTTAATACAAAGCAAAGCCAAAGGAAATAATCGCCCTTCTCGTTTGCCC
>JABFRF010000171.1 GCA_013141315.1 Gallionella sp.
TCCCTGTTCTTTTCCCTGCTCATCATCACCGTATCGTTCCTGCCAGTGTTCACGCTCGAAGCACAAGAAGGTCGATTGTTCGCACCCCTCGCGTTCACCAAAACCTTCGCCATGGCAGGCGCAGCCTTGCTCTCCGTCACGCTGGTGCCGGTGCTGATGCTGTTGTTCATACGCGGCAACATCAAACCGGAAGCGCAAAATCCGCTGAACCGCTGGATGATCGCAGGCTACCGACCACTCATTGCTGCCGTGTTGCGCCGCAAAAAAACTACGCTCGCGGTAGCCGTGCTGGCATGTGTAGCAAGCTTGTACCCCGCCATGAAACTGGGCAGCGAATTCATGCCGACGCTTAACGAAGGCACGTTGTTCTACATGCCCGCATCCTTACCCGGTATGTCTGTGACCAAGGCGGCAGAGCTGTTGCAAACGCAGAACAAGATCATCAAGAGTTTCCCCGAAGTGGCCTCGGTGTATGGCAAAGCAGGACGCGCGCAGACCGCCACCGACCCCGCACCGCTGGAGATGTTCGAGACGGTGATCAATCTCAAGCCGCAGGAGGAATGGCGTTCAGGCATGACCACCGACAAGCTGATCGCCGAGATGGACAAAACCTTGCAATTCCCCGGTGTGGCGAACTCATGGACGATGCCGATCAAGGCGCGCATCGACATGCTTTCCACCGGCATTCGCACACCTATCGGCATCAAAGTGTTTGGTAAAAATCTGGATGAGATGGAACGTCTCGCCAAAGAGATCGAAACCGTGGTCAAGAAGATACCCGGCACTAGCAGCGCCTATGCGGAACGCATCACCGGCGGCTTCTATCTCAACATCGAGCCGGACAGATTGGCACTGGCGCGCTATGGTCTGACAGTGGGTGAAGTACAGGACGTGATCGCCACGGCACTGGGCGGCGAGATGGTCACCACCACCGTGGAAGGACTGGAACGCTTCGGCGTAAATGTGCGCTACCCGCGTGAATTGCGCGGCACACCAGAGCAGATCGCACGTGAAGTGCTGGTGCCAACCACGGACGGCGCGATGATCCCGCTTGGCCAGCTCGCCAAGGTGAGCATCAGCAAAGGTGCGCCATCTATTCGCACCGAGAACGCGCTGCTCTCCGCCTATATCTACGTGGACATCCGCGAACGTGACATCGGCTCGTATGTAGCCGAAGCGCGCAAGGCAGTCGCCGCACAAGTGAAGTTCCCGCCCGGCTATTACGCGACGTGGAGCGGACAGTTCGAATACATGGAACGCGCCGCCGCCAAGATGAAGATCGTGATTCCCATCACGCTGCTCATCATCTTCCTGTTGCTGTATCTGAATTTCAAACGTGTCACCGAATCGCTGGTGGTGATGCTGTCCGTGCCGTTCGCTTTGGTCGGTGGGGTGTGGCTACTGTGGTTACTTGATTACAACCTGAGTGTGGCGGTGGCGGTGGGCTTCATCGCGCTGGCGGGCGTGGCGGCAGAGACCGGCGTGGTGATGCTCATTTATCTTGAACACGCCTGGCAGGAAGTGCAGGCGAGATGCGCCAACGAGGGGAGGCCGCCGACAGTAAACGATCTGCAAGCAGCCATCATGCACGGCGCAGTAGAGCGTGTGCGGCCCAAGATGATGACCGTTGTCGCGATCATGGCCGGGCTGTTGCCCATCCTGTGGAGCAGCGGCACCGGCTCGGAAGTGATGCGCCGCATCGCAGCGCCTATGGTCGGCGGCATGATCTCCTCGGCGGTGCTGACGCTACTTGTAATACCGGTGATCTATGCGTTGATTAAGCAGCGTGCGATTTCATCACCAAAAGAATGATGGACTGGTGCACAGTACAAAAAAGGATTAGCACAGATGAAACAGCATCAAAAAGATGAAGCAATGATTGTGTTAGATTTGGCAAGGATAGCTGCTGTTTTTTCAATCTTCCATAGCGTGCCGCTAGTCCGAGCAATCACATTCAGTCTCGCAGGTTTGCTGCGTTCTTGTGAAGTTTGTCACATCGGGTTAGAGTACGCCCATAACCAATAAATTGGGAGTGCGTGATTATGGCTTTAACCGTTTTGGCAGCTTTGGCAATTTTTATTTTGCTGGCCTTTTTCCGCGCGTCAATTATTAGCTGGCTTCTGGCCTTGGTATTATCGGTTTTTTCCATTGCGATTGCCGGTAGTTTTTCTGCAACGATCTTGATAACAGCTTGCTCCGTGATGTTGTTATTCGCAACATTGTTAGGCATTCCTTTCCTGCGCCGCGCTGTGGTTATAGCGGCTGCATTAAAAATTTTTCGCAAAGTATTGCCACAAATCTCTGCTACCGAGCAAGAGGCGATAGATGCCGGGACGGTGTGGTGGGATGGAGAATTGTTTAGCGGCAATCCTCATTGGAATAAACTACTAAGCTTCCCTAAAGCATCTTTAAGCAGCGAAGAGCAGGCTTTTCTGGATAATGAAGTCGATCAATTATGTTCGATGATTGATGATTGGGATGTCACACATAACCGCGCGGATCTACCACCGGAAGTCTGGCAATTTATCAAGAGCAAAGGGTTTTTCGGCATGATTATCCCCAAGCAGTATGGAGGCTTGGAGTTTTCCGCGCAGGCACATTCGGCGGTAGTGTCCAAAGTGGCTTCACGTAGTGGAACAGCAGCCGTGACCGTAATGGTGCCGAATTCATTAGGTCCTGCTGAGTTATTGCTGCATTACGGCACGAACGAACAAAAAGATCAGTACCTGCATCGTTTAGCACAGGGCTTGGAAGTGCCTTGTTTTGCTCTCACAGGACCCACTGCTGGTTCGGATGCCGGCGCGATCCCTGATACGGGTATTGTTTGTTACGGCGAATTTGAGGGGCAAAAAGATGTGCTGGGCATACGGCTGACTTGGGAGAAGCGCTACATCACCTTGGCACCAGTGGCAACCTTGTTGGGTTTGGCGTTCAAGCTGTATGACCCCGACCAATTGTTGAGTAAAGAAGTGAATCGTGGCATCACGCTGGCTTTAGTGCCGACCAATACACCCGGCGTACAAATTGGCCGCAGACATTTTCCGCTCAATTCGGCGTTCATGAATGGACCAACGCAAGGCAAAGATGTATTCATCCCAATGAATTATTTGATTGGTGGTACGTTCCGCATTGGTCAAGGTTGGCGCATGTTGATGGAATGTTTGGCGGCCGGACGTTCAATTTCACTGCCATCCAGCAGCGCGGGAGTAATGAAGCTTGCTGCCCGCACTACGGGTGCATATGCCAGAGTGCGCAAACAGTTTAAGATGCCAATAGGGAAATTTGAAGGAGTTGAAGAGCCGCTGGCACGTATCGGTGGGCATACTTATATGGTGGATGCGGCGCGCAAGTTAACGGCTTTGGCGGTCGATCTAGGGGAGAAGCCTTCAGTGATCTCTGCAGTGATTAAGTATCATGCGACGGAACGCGGGCGTACTGTGGTCAATGACGCGATGGACGTGCATGGCGGCAAGGGGATTTGTCTGGGCCCGGACAATTACCTGGGCAGATTTTACGAGCAAATTCCGATAGGTATCACTGTAGAGGGTGCGAATATTCTAACGCGTACACTGATGATTTTTGGTCAAGGCGCGATACGCTCTCATCCTTATGTATTGAAAGAAATCGCAGCGGTCAACGACCATGATCGGCAGCGTGCTATTGACCAGTTTGATGAGGCGTTGTTGGGCCATATCAGTTTTGCATTAAGTAATGCAGCGCGCAGCTTCGTGTTTGGCTTGACCAATGGGCGTGGTATTCATGTGCCGGCAGGGAATGAAACCTATCGTTATTATCAGCAATTAACTCGCTATTCAGCCGCATTTGCATTAAGTACCGACGTGGCTATGGCGGTGATGGGCGGGGCGTTGAAGCGTCGCGAAAAAATTTCAGCGCGCTTGGGCGATGTCTTGAGCTTGCTTTATTTGTGTTCGGCCACACTCAAGCGTTTTGAAGATGATGGTCGACCACCTGAAGACTTGCCGTTGCTGCACTGGGCAATGCAAGATGCGCTCTATAACATCCAGCAAGCGTTTGCCGGTGTCATGCAAAACTTCCCGAATTTTGTGATGAGAGGGGTATTGCGAACATTGATTTTCCCGTTGGGACAATGCTTAACCCCGCCCTCAGATATGCTTGGGCATCAAGTTGCCGTATTGTTAATGCAACCGGGTACGGCACGTGACAGGTTGACGGCGGGAATGTATTTGCCAACGGATGAACAAAACCCAGTTGCTGCATTAGAATCCGCCTTGACGAGTACCTTGGCTGTAGAGTCCTTGCAAGCCGAATTGGAAGCGGCCCGCAAGGCGGGAAAATTGAAGCAACGAGAAGAGCCGTCACTCATCGCAGAAGCCTGTGAGCAGGGCATCATCAATGCGGAACAGGTGGTACAGCTGGAACGTGACTATGCGCTACGTCGCAAGGTGATCATGGTGGATGACTTTGCACCCGAGCAATTGCATGTTATTCACAGATAAAAATTATTTTACTAGCAGGAATTCAAGAGATGAGATTGATGAACATTAGTTTTTTCGGCAAGCAAATAAAGCGCGCTGCGGCTAGCTTGCTGATACTTTTTTCGGGCCATGCTTACTGCATTGAAAAAGAGAATTTGGATGTGAATCTAAACCCGCTATACCTTGCAGTTAAGCCGCATAAAAATGCCAATGTGCAGGGTGAGTTTGTCTTTCAACTCCCCGTTCCAGTCACTAAAAAATCTGATGAAACCGGACTGGGGCCGATAGCCGCTTTGGCCTACTTGGACAGCAAGTATTTGGTAAATATAGAAGGTGAACGAGCTGCAGTGAGAGGTTTGGGCAGACTTTATTATGTCCATTCTGCCTATGGCACAAAGCAAACATTTGTGTCATACCTAACCATTTATCGTGATTTGGCAATCGATTATCCCGATAAAGTCAACACACAGTACCAGAGTAAATCTGTTAATTGGTTAACGCCGGGATTTTTGTATGCTTACCGTGTGAATGACAAAGTCGTTCTGCATTTGGATGCTGAGCTTTACAGCTACAAAAATGTTGCCAATAATTTTTCCAAAATCGGTGCAAATTACGTGTTGACACCAGAGTGGTTGGTCAGTGCAGCCTACGAGCGACTTTCATGGGACATGAAAGATGGAGTTAATAACAATATTTCCATGAAAGGACGGTCCGATTCTGTTTACGCAAAATTCATAAACAGTAACCCGTATAGAAATAACTTTGCTGTTACTGTTGGTTACGCCGAAGATAAGAATGTCGCCGGATCGGCTCTTCTGAGTAAGAGTACGAGCCATATGAATGGCGCGTTTATGGGCTTTGAGATTAGTTTTGGTACATTGGTGTGGTGATGGCGTTATTTTATTGATTAGTGAATGCACGTAAATTTAATTCAGAATATGGCTAACCTGAGCGACAAAACAGTATTCATAACAGGTTCAACGCGTGGCATAGGGCGTGAAATCGCTTTGCGTTGTGCTGGCAAGGGAGCAAACGTCGTTATTACTGGTAAGACAGCTGAGCCGCATGCAAAATTACCAGGAACGATCTATTCGGTCGCGGATGAAGTGCGGCAGGCAGGTGGACAAGCACTCGCTATTCAATTGGATGTTCGTGATGAACAAGCCATTGCTGCTGCCGCAGCTCGGGCGGCAGAAATGTTTGGCGGTATAGATGTTTTAGTCAACAATGCCAGCGCAATCAGTCTAACCAAAACCATGGTTACATCGGCCAAGAAACTTGATTTGATGTGGGATGTGAATATGCGTGCGACTTTTTTAATGTCGCAAGCGTGTATCCCTTTCCTTAAGCAAGCAAAAAATCCGCACATTCTCACTATGTCACCGCCGCTCAATATGGATGCAAAATGGTTCGCACCGCATCTGGCTTACACCATGTCTAAGTTTGGCATGAGTATGTGTACATTGGGTTTGGCGCGCGAGCTTGCCGATGAAGGTGTCGCGGTCAATAGCTTGTGGCCCAGCACCACGATTGCCACCGCAGCCGTTGAATTTAATTTTCCTGAAGCGATTTTAAATGCGTCACGCAAGCCGGCCATCATGGCGGATGCGGCATACGCAATTTTGCAGCGTGATAGTCGTACTTGCACGGGTAATTTTTTTATAGATGAAGTCATATTGCGCGAATCGGGGCTGACAGATTTCGAACAATATGCCGTTTCGCCTGGCACCAGATTGTATAAAGATTTATTTCTTGATTAGCCAAAACTAAAAAAGGGAGCGAGGATCATGCAGCAAGACGATGTAATCTCTCCACAGCAAGCAGGCACATTGCATGGGTTATTTCTGCAACGTGTTGCGCTATCTCCCGATAAAACTGCTTATCGCTACTTCTCACAAAATGTTTGGCAGCAACTGACTTGGCGCGAAGTGCATAGTCAGGTGGCGCGCTGGCAGGCTGCCTTGTCTAAGCATGGGTTACAGCGCGGTGACCGCGTTGCCATCATGCTACGCAACTGCCCGCAATGGCTGATGTTCGATCAAGCCGCGATGTCGCTAGGCTTGGTGGTTGTGCCGCTCTACATAGTTGATCGCCCCGATAACATTGCATTCATCGTCAATAATGCCGACATTAAAGTGGTCTTGTTTGAAACTGCCGAGCAGTGGCAATCGCTCTGCACAGTGAGCGACCAACTCAAGGGCGTGCAGTGTTTTATCAGTATCGATAATGTGCCAAACAGCGGCGATGCGCGCTTGCATTCCATGGCAAATTTCTTGCCTGATACCGCGCAACTGCAAGCTGCACCGCCCTGCGAAATGGGCGAACTCGCCAGTATCATCTACACCTCTGGCACAACAGGCAAGCCCAAAGGCGTGATGCTGAGTCACGCCAATATGCTCACGAATGCGTATGCAACCAGAGATACTTTTGCGGTGAATAGTAGCGATGTGTTTATGTCTTTTTTGCCGCTATCCCACACCTTTGAGCGCACGCTGGGTTATTACCTCGCTGTGATGACAGGCGCGACAGTTGCCTTTGCACGTTCTATCCCGCAACTTTCCGAAGATTTGCAAACTATTCGCCCCACCTTGTTAATCTCTGTGCCGCGTATTTACGAAAGGGTGTATGGCGCAATCCGCAGCAAGCTGGAAGAAGGTTCGCCGCTTAAACGCAAGCTATTCAAATTGGCTGTGGATGTCGGCTGGGCACGCTTTGAACACCAGCAAGGGCGAGGTTCTTGGAAGCCTGGCTTTTTGCTGTGGCCAATACTGCAAAAACTTGTTGCGCAAAAGATTCTGGATAAATTGGGCGGCAATCTACGCGCCGCATTTAGTGGCGGTGCGGCACTCGCACCCGAAATTTCCCGCGTGTTTATTGGGCTGGGTTTACCCATTATCCAAGGCTATGGCTTGACTGAAACCAGCCCGGTGATTACGGGCAATCCGCCGCAAAATAATTTCCCTGATAGCGCGGGCAAGCCAATCACAGGCGTGCAAGTTCGTCTCGGTGAACGCAACGAATTGCAAGTGAAGGGTGCGAACGTGATGATGGGATATTGGAATAATCCTGAAGCTACCCACGCCATGATTAGTAGCGACGGCTGGCTAAGTACAGGCGATATTGCGCGCATCAGCGAGACGGGACACGTTTACATCACGGGACGCATCAAAGAAATCATCGTCATGTCGAATGGTGAAAAAGTCCCGCCGACTGATATGGAGTTAGCAATTTTGCAAGATAGATTGTTTGACCAAGTGATGGTGTTTGGCGAAGCAAAACCTTACTTGGTGGCACTCGCGGTGGTTAATTCTGAAGCGTGGTTACAGTTCTGCAAAGAACTTGGCGTGGATGGCAGCAAGCCAGAAATCCTTTCAGATAAAGGCGTGCAGGCGAAGACACTGGAACGGATTGCGTATGCAGTGCGTGAATTTCCTGGCTATGCCAAAATCAATCGTGTGCTACTACTGCAAGAACCTTGGAGTATCGACAACGGTTTGCTCACACCAACTTTGAAATTGAAGCGTCCGCATGTGGTTGAAAAATTCTCCGATCAAATTAAACAACTTTACGAAGGGCATTAAAGGTTCGTCATTCCCGTGAAAACGGGAATCCAGCGGTTTTATCTTAAAGTGCTTTTGATTTTGTCCCCGCAATGCGGGGTGATTTTTCAAGCAACTGGATTCCCGTTTTCACGGGAATGACGGAAAGAGCCAAGAGTTTTTAGAAAGGTAACCCAGTCGTGACCGAACAACCCATCGTAGCCCTCCCCAATCGCGAACCCACCATCCGCGTCGCGGCCATGCCCTCTGATGCCAATTACACAGGTGATATTTTTGGTGGCTGGCTGATGGGGCAAGTTGATATTGCGGGCAGCATACCTGCGGTCAGTCGTGCCAAAGGCAGAGTGGCAACGGTGGCCGTGAATTCCTTCGTGTTCAAGCAACCGCTGTTCGTCGGCGACATCGTGAGTTTTTATGCCGACATCATAAAAATTGGCAACACCTCCATCACCGTGGATGTTGAGGTGTATGTGCAGCGCAACCCCGCTAAACCAGAATGCGTCAAAGTCACCGAGGCGACTTTGACTTATGTAGCGGTGGATGAAAATCGTAAACCTAGAGTTGTACCCGCAGAAAAATAAGCGCATTATTCGGTTTGGTTTTTGCAGCGAATGAACCAAGAATCCACGCATGACGAAATTGAAATTTTAGGGTTGATTTAAGCTGTGTGCTTCACCGAGTTGTCTGTCACAAAGTTGTTTTGAAATTTTCATTTACACAAACATAGGGAGAGTTCAAATGCGTCAATACAAGTTCGCATCAGCGTTGCTGATGACTATGATTTTGGTAGGTTGCGGAGGGAGTGCCAGCGATGTTCCTGCCAAACCTAAGTTCACTGCGCAAGTTTCGTTTGGTGACAGTTTGAGTGATGTGGGTTCGTACAAGGTGGGTGCTGTAGCTGCTTTAGGCGGCGGTCAATTCACCATCAATGTTGCTGGAACACCCACTAACTGGACACAAATGACAGCAGGTAAGTTGGGTTTACCTGCCCCATGTGCGGCTCAAACTGGCTTGAATGATGGATCTTCCACACCTTCAGGCACTAACGTAGCAGTCGTTAACGATACTGCGTGTACAGGGTATGGACAAGGAGGATCTAGAGTAACTAGCCCAGTTGGAATTAACAATAGGCTGTTAGGTACGGGCGGGGCTGCACTTACTGTTCCGATTGTGACGCAAATCAGCAATCATCTTGCTACGCTTACAGCTAGCCTTAACAGATTTAGGGGCGACGAAATTGTGTTTGTAATGGCAGGTGCCAATGATGTGCTTATACAGGCTACTCAAGTTGGAGGTGGCTTGCCTGCTGCAAGTGCTGTTGCGGCAGTTGAAACAGCGGCTAGCGAATTGGCAACCCAAGTTAAAACGCAACTCATTGATAAGGGGGCAAAATACGTTGCGGTAATAAATGTGCCTGATATTGGCAGCACGCCTCATGTTACTTTGATTGCTGATCCAGCCACCAAGGCTGCTACTAAGGGTTTGCTTGATACATTGGTGTCCAAGTTTAACGCGCGATTGAAAGCAGAGCTACCAGACAGTGCTAATGTTTTGAATGTTGATGCCTTTACCGCGAGCAAAGATGAGGTGGCAAATCCGGGAAAATACAATCTGGCAAATGTTGCTGATACCGCATGTGATTTAACTAAACCGTCTCCTAATCCATTAGGATCATCGCTAGTTTGCAATACTAACAACCTTGCCACGGGTGTAACGCCAAGCAACATGGGTGGATACTTGTTTTCCGATACTGTTCACCCAACCCCTTACGGACACTTGCTTTTTGCAACTTACGTTTTGCAAGCGATGACCAACAAAGGTTGGTACTAATTTGAATCAGTATTCTTAAAAACTTGGGAGATGAAATCATGATATTCAAACAAACGATGGTGAGTTGGTCTGTAGCGGGTGCGTTGCTGGCGATGTCTGGCAGTGTGGCGGCTTCAGGGTTTGCCTTGATTGAGCAAAACGCCAGTGGCTTGGGTAATGCTTATGCTGGCGGCGCAGCAATTGCGGAAGATGCGTCAACGGTGTTTTTTAATCCAGCGGGCATGACCCGTTTAAGCGGTAAACAAGTTGTGGTTGCAGGTCACTTTATTACCCCTTCGGCAAAATTTTCTGGAACGGGTGGTGCTGGTAATCAGGGAGGGGATGCAGGCGGAACAGCATTTGTACCTAACGCCTATTTCGCAATGGAAATGCAACCAGGGTTGAAATTGGGACTGGGTTTGAATGCACCATTTGGTTTGCAGACTGAGTATGACTCGAACTGGGTGGGTAAGCACCAAGCCATCAAATCAAAACTTGAAACGATGAATGTGAATCCTTCCGTTGCCTATCAAGTGAATGATGCGCTGAGTGTTGGGGGAGGTTTAAATTACCAACACATCAGTGGCGAGTTATCTGAGTTTAAGGGTGGCGCGCTTGGCACGGCGGTGATTAAAGGCACTGACAATGCTTGGGGTTATAACTTGGGTGCGCTGTACAACTTAAATTCATCTACTCGTGTTGGCGTGGCATACCGTTCAGTGATGAACTATACATTGAGTGGAACAGTGACAACTTCATTGCCTTTTGCAAATGGGCCAGTCACATTAGACGTAAAGTTGCCGGATAGTTTGTCTATCAGCGGTGTACACAAAATGAATGACAACTATGAAGTGATGGCGGATGTCACTTTCACAGGCTGGAGCTCATTCAAGCAAGTGAAAATAGTCGATGGTGCGGGTGCGACTATTTCAAACACTCCGGAAAATTGGAAAGATACGGTGCGTGTTTCTGTGGGCGCAACGCATCATTACAGTGAGCAATGGTTAGTGCGTGCGGGTTTGGCTTACGATCAAGCACCTGTTCCGGATGCTTTCCGCACCGCACGTATTCCAGATAACAATCGCACTTGGTTAGCATTGGGCGGACAGCGCAAGTTATCCCCAGTAAGCGCGATTGACTTTGGGTATGCTCATTTGTTTGTGAGTGACTCTACTATCAACTCTGCCAATCCTGCGCCAACTTTGGCGGGAACATACAAAAACAAGGTAGATATTTTGAGTGCGCAATACACATACAATTTTTAAGTAATCAAGTATGTAAGGGGAGGGCTTGAGTCGCTGCTAATCAAGTCTTCCCCTTTTTTGTTTCTGGAGGAACGCGATGAGTGAAAATTTTGTGATCCGTAAAGTCGCCGTGCTTGGTGCGGGCGTGATGGGCGCGCAGATCGCCGCGCATCTGGTGAATGCTAATGTGCCGACGATCTTGTTTGATCTGCCCGCTAAGGAAGGGGAGCCGAATGGTATTGTGAATAAGGCTTTGGAAGGCTTGAAGAAGCTTGACCCTGCACCTATTTCTAGTCCTGCAAAGATCAGTTATATCGAGGCTGCGAATTACGAGCAGCATTTGGATAAATTGCGCGAATGCGATTTGGTGATTGAAGCTATCGCTGAACGCATTGATTGGAAATCGGATCTGTATCACAAGGTCGCGCCGTTCTTAGGCGAGCATGCAATCTTTGCCACCAACACTTCGGGCTTGTCGATTAACAAACTCGCCGAAGCCTTCCCGGAAAATTTACGTCATCGCTTCTGCGGCATTCATTTTTTCAACCCGCCTCGTTACATGCACTTGGTCGAGTTGATTCCTTGTGCGGGTACGGATGTGCAATTGCTCGATCAATTGGAGTCCTTCCTCGTCTCGACAATTGGCAAAGGCGTGGTGCGTGCAAAAGACACGCCAAACTTCATCGCCAATCGCATTGGTGTGTTCTCGATGTTGGCGACGATGCATCATGCGCAGCGTTTGGGTTTGGGCTTTGATGCGGTGGATGCGCTCACCGGGCGTTATCTCGGTCGCCCCAAGAGCGCGACTTTCCGCACGTTGGATGTGGTGGGTATAGACGTGTTTTCGCACGTCGTGAACACCATGCGCGATAACCTTGCTGACGATGCGTGGCATAGCTATTTCAAATCGCCAGACTGGATGAGCAAGCTGATCGAACAGGGAGCGTTGGGGCAAAAATCCAAGCGCGGCGTGTATCAAAAAGTGGGTAAAGAAATTCAAGTGTTGGATTTGGCGAGCGGTGCTTATCGGGTGTCCGATGGCAAAGCTGACGATGCGGTGAAAGACATGCTGCGTGAACGCGATTGGTCAGCCAAATTGGGCAAGCTGCGCGAAAGCGACAATCCGCAAGCGCAATTTGTATGGAGCATTTTCCGCGACACGTTTCATTACTGCGCCACGCAATTGGCTAGCATCGCCAATAATGCACGCGATCTTGATCTCGCCGTGCGCTGGGGCTTTGGTTGGGACACGGGCCCGTTTGAAATATGGCAAGCCGCAGGTTGGCAGCAAGTGGCGGGTTGGATTAACGCTGACATCGCCGCAGGTAAGACGATGGCTGGAGAGCCGCTTCCTGATTGGGCTACAGAGGTGGATCGTGTAGGGGTGCATACTGCGCAGGGTTCGTATTCCCCCTCTCCCTCCGCTTCGCTCCACCCTCTCCCACGCGGGGGAGAGGGTAAGGTTTCTACAGAGGCACACACCGGTTTCCCTCTCCCCTCAGTGGGAGAGGGGCTAGGGGAGAGGGGTGGTTCAGGCAGCTATCAACCCCGTTCCACATTGCCCGTGTATCACCGCCAACTCTATCCCGATGTGCTGTTGGGCGAAGTGCCTCAGTACGGCGAAACCGTGTTTGAGAATGAGCATGTGCGGCTATGGCACACAGGTGACAATATCGCCATCCTCAGTTTCAACAGTAAGCTGCATACGTTGGGCAACGAGGTGTTAGATGGTATTTTGTGCGCACTCGATGAAGCCGAAGCGCATTTCAGCGTACTCGTTATTTGGCAAACCGAGCCGCCATTTTCGGCAGGTGCAAACTTGCTGCAAGCGATGCAGGGCGTGCAAGAACCTGCGCCAGAAGCGGGGATGTTTGGTAAGCTCAAGCAAGCTGCAAGCCGCGTCAAATATACCGTGGCGGGTGGCGGTGGCTTGGGGGATGTACTCAACGCTGCAACAGGGAATGTGGCTCGCGTCGCAGACGTGGTGGAAAAATTCCAGATTATTTCGCAACGTTTGAAATACGCACAAGTGCCCACCATCGCCGCAGTGGACGGCTTGGCACTCGGCGGCGGATGCGAATTTGCGATTCACTGCACGCGCCTCGTCGCCACATTGGAAAGTTACATCGGTCTCGTCGAAGTCGGCGTGGGTTTGCTGCCAGCTGGCGGTGGCTGCAAAGAGTTTGCACAACGCGCCGCAGCAGAAGCCAGAGGTGGTGACATCTTCCCTTTCCTCAAACGCTACTTCCAAATGATCGCGATGGGCGAAGTTGCCAAGAGCGCCGAGATGGCGCGCGAGATGGGCTTCCTCAAATCGTCAGATCGTATTGTGATGAATCGCTTCGAGCTGCTGCATGTGGCGAAAGAAGAAGCGCGTGCAATGAACGCAACCGCCTATCGTCCACCGCTGCAAAACAGACAGATACCCGTTGCCGGACGCACGGGCATCGCAACTTTCAAAGCCTCTATGCTCAACATGCGCGAAGGCGGCTTCATCTCCGAACACGACTACAACATCGGCTGCCGCGTGGCTGAAGTCATGTGTGGCGGCGATGTCGAAACTGGCAGTCTGGTGGATGAACAATGGCTACTTGATTTGGAACGCCGCAATTTTATGGAGTTGATTGCGACAGACAAAACCCGTGAGCGGGTTGAATATATGTTGAAGAACGGCAAGCCGTTGCGGAACTAAAGTTGCGAATAAAAATTAAAGGTAAAAAGCATGTCGCTTCATGGTTGTGAACATTCATTTGAAGAACTTGCGCTGGATGTATTTCCTGTCCATCTTGCAAGCCTGATAAATTCTTTGCGGCGACCCCTTTCGCTACGAATTTTTCTCGACAATTCTGTTTTGATTCCAACCCTCCCAGGGTGTTATGTTATTTCTCAACAGGAAACGCCGATTTATGTTGGTATCGCCAAAAATATGCGGCGGCGTATTCAAGATCATCTGTCGGGTGATCCTAGTAGGGCAAATTTAGCTGTTCGAATGGCAGCAAAGGAAGTTGGAGTTAAATTGTTGGCAATTAAAAAACATCCGCAATTCGTCCCGACATTTGAATCTGCAAAAAATAATCTGCTGAACTGCGGGGTAAGTTGGGTTGATATTGAAAATCCTTTGGAGATGTATATCTTCGAGCCTTACTGCGCGATGAAGCTTAATACTTGCGAGTACAACTTTTTTGATACGCTGCAAATTTTGCATCCGAAAAATATTAGGGGACATAACACGGTAGAGCCAACAAGGTAGGATGGGTTGAGCGTAGCGATACCCATAGCTGGCGTGAAAATTAATGATGGGTATCGCTACGCTCAACCCATCCTACGATGTTCCGTTGAGTAATATTGGAGATGTAACACGGATTGATTTGATACCTGTATAAAAACATGACGACACCACTTAACCCACAATCAGACTTCAACGAAATCACGCAACTAATCGTCGCTGCGAAACGGCGTGCTGTGCAGGCGGTGAATGTCTCGTTGATCGACCTCTATTGGCAGGTGGGGCAGACTATAAGCCGCAAGATAGCGCAGGCAGAATGGGGCGATGGTGTGGTGGCGCAACTAGCGGAACATTTGGCGCGCACTCAGCCAGGGTTGCGTGGTTTTACCCGTAGTAATTTATTTCGGATGCGTAAGTTTTATGAGACTTATCAAGCTGATGAAATTGTCGCGCCGCTGGTGCGACAATTGTCGTGGTCTCACAACATCATCATTCTTAATCAGGGGAAGCGTTCAGAAGAGCGAGAGTTTTATCTGCGCCTAGCCGTTCGTGAGCAGTGGAGTAAGCGCGAATTGGAGCGTCAGTTCAAAGCTGCTTTGTTCGAGCGCACGGTACTCAGCCCTGTAAAGGTGTCGCCACTGCTGCCACAAGTTCACCCCGATGCGTTGAGCGTATTCAAAGACAGTTACATGGTCGAGTTCCTCGACCTTCCGCAAGGTCATGCTGAAGCCGATTTGCATCAAGGTTTGTTGCTACGGCTGAAGGATTTTTTGATTGAGTTGGGGCGTGATTTTTGTTTTGTGGGCAGTGAATATCCTGTGCAAGTGGGCGGGAGAGACTTCGCACTTGATTTGTTATTCTTCCATCGAGGGCTGAATTGTTTGGTCGCTATTGAATTGAAGGTTGGGCGTTTTGAGCCGGAGTATTTGGGCAAGCTGGGATTTTATTTGGAAGCTCTTGATCGTGATGTGAAAAAGCCGCACGAACAACCTGCTATCGGAGTGTTATTGTGTGCGAGCAAGGATGACGAGGTGGTGGAGTATGCGTTGAGCCGCAGCCTTTCCCCAGCATTGATCGCGGAGTATCAAACGCAGTTGCCGGATAAGGCATTACTACAAGCCAAGCTGCATGAGTTTTATTTGCAGAATGTGCCAGATGAAATTTCAGATAACGAAAAGTGAGGAACGTGCCATGAGCAAACAAATCCAAGAAGCCTACATCGTTGCCGCAACGCGCACGCCGGTTGGCAAAGCACCGCGCGGGATGTTTCGCAATACGCGTCCTGACGATCTGTTGGCATTCGTTATCAAGAGTGTGATGGCGCAAGCACCATCGCTAGACCCTGCGAGCATCGGCGATGTGATTGTCGGCTGTGCGATGCCAGAGGCGGAGCAGGGGACGAACGTTGCGCGCATCTCGTTGTTGTTGGCGGGGTTGCCGATCACGGTGCCGGGGTTGACCATCAATCGTTTCTGCTCTTCAGGCGTGCAAGCCGTGGCGTTGGCGGCGGATCGCATTCGTCTCGGCGAGGCCGATGTGATGTTGGCGGCGGGCGTTGAAAGCATGAGCATGGTGCCGATGATGGGCAACAAGATTGCGTTTAATCCCGCTATCTTCGAGAAGAACGAACACTATGGCATCGCGTTTGGTATGGGGATGACGGCAGAGAAAGTGGCGGAGCGTTGGAAGGTGACACGCGAGGCGCAGGATGCGTTTGCGTTGCAGAGCCACCAACGCGCGATTGCAGCGATCAATAGCGGTGAGTTCAAAGATGAGATTACGCCGTATCACATTGCTGAACATTTGCCCGACATGCAGACGCGTGAAGTGAAATTGAAAACGCGCGATGTGGCACAAGACGAAGGGCCGCGTGCGGATACCTCGCTTGAAGCGTTGGGTAAACTCAAAACGGTGTTCGCGCAAAAAGGTTCGGTGACGGCGGGCAATAGCTCGCAGATGTCAGACGGTGCGGGTGCAGTGCTGTTGTGTAGCGAAGCGGCATTGAAGCGTTACAACCTCACGCCGATTGGAAAATTTTTGGGTTTCAGCGTGGCAGGTGTGCCGCCAGAGATCATGGGCATCGGCCCGAAAGAAGCGATTCCAAAGGTGTTGAAGCAAGTGGGCTTGAGCCTAAGTGATATGGGTTGGATCGAACTTAATGAAGCGTTTGCTGCTCAATCGCTGGCAGTCATTGGTGACTTGGGACTTGATCCTGCTATCGTTAATCCGTTGGGTGGTGCGATTGCATTGGGTCATCCACTCGGCGCAACAGGCGCGATTCGCACAGCGACATTACTGCATGGCTTACGTCGCCGTAAACAAAAGTACGGCATGGTGACGATGTGTATCGGGACGGGTATGGGGGCAGCGGGGATTTTTGAAGCGTTGTAAATTCGTCATTCCCGCGAAAGCGGGAATCCAGCTAACAAAAAGTTTGCGTAGCAGACAACTCTTAAAACGACAGTGGGCAGCTACGCTGGATTTGTTAATTGCCTAGATTCCCGCTTGCGCGGGAATGACGAAGTGGATGGTTTTTGAATCAATTTTTTGGAAGGAATCAAAGTGAAAAAAATACTACTGCTAATCTCTAGTTTTTTGTTGAGTGTAAATGTCAGCGCGATGGAAGTGTCTGGCGTAAAGCTGGCAGACAATGTGCAGCTTTTGGGCAGCCATTTGGTGCTGAACGGGGCAGGTGTCCGTACTAAGATAATCTTCAAAGTTTATGTTGCCGCATTGTATGTTTCGCAAAAACAAACGACAGCGGGCGCGATTCTATCGGACACCAATTCGCAACGTGTGGCGTTACACATGCTGCGTGAACTAAGCGATGAGAAGTTGCTGAACGCCTTTACCGAAGCCATTGAAGCGAACCACTCACCTGCAGAATTGAGCGCGTTGGCAGTGTCGCTAAAGCAGATGGCAGATATTTTTCATCAGGTAAAAGAAGTCAAAGAAGGTGATGTGATTACGCTGGACTATATCTCTGGTGGAACGCAAATCAGCGTGAACGGCACACCACGCGGCACGATTGCTGGCGAGGCGTTTCATCGTGCTTTGCTAAAAATATGGCTGGGTAATAAACCCGTTCAAGACGATTTGAAGAAGAGTTTGTTGGGTGGTTGATGCAAGTGCTCTCAATGCGGATGCGCATTCCGCGCTGATAAATCGCGCTGCACTTGATGCTGCAATAGGAGCGCAAGGTGTGGGATTTCAGAATGCGATAACGGACGCACATGCGCATTTATTTGCTGATGTCGCGGTGTTTGTGACGACTGAAAATGTAAAGCAGATGCAAGCGGTGATTGCGGCGGTGGAGGAGGGGGTGAAATTTCAAGCCACCGTTCGCCCTGAGCTTGTCGAAGGGGTCGCACTTGGCGTTTTTTACGGCTACGACTTTCATCTCAACGCGCACGGCGCGCACCTTATCGAAATCAATACCAATGCAGGTGGCGCATTTTTGAATACGTTGTTGATTGAAAGTCAGGGTGAATTATTGTCGCGCGGAGTTTCTCCCGTTCATGCTTCGACAAGCTCAGCACGAACGGATGAGGTTGATCTTGAGCAAACATTCCTCGAAATGTTCCGCAACGAATGGCGATTAGCGCGCGGCGATGCGCCACTCACAACCATCGCTATCGTCGATGAACAACCAGCATCTCAATATCTCTACCCCGAATTTTTATTAGCCAAAGCAATGTTTGAACGCGCTGGTATCAACGCCCACATCGTTGATCCATTGGCTTTGCAAGTACGTGAGGAGGGCTTGTATGTAGGCAATCAGAAAATTGATTTGATCTACAACCGTCTCACGGATTTTTCTTTGCAGCAATTTCCTGATATCCGTCATGCTCACGAAAAACAGCAAGTGGTGTTGACACCCAACCCCTCTCATTACCAACGCTATGCCGATAAACGCAAACTGGCATGGCTCTCAGATGACGTATTGATGCGCTCAACAGGTATGCCGCAAGCCAGTATCGACGTGCTTATACAAGGCATTCCACTGACGAAATTAGTGAACGCGGTAGATGCCGAACAATGGTGGGCAGGGCGCAAGCAGTGGTTCTTCAAACCTGTAAATGGCTATGGTAGCAAAGGCGCGTATCGTGGTGACAAAATCACCAAGCGTGTGTTTGAAGAGATTATGAGCGGCGATTATGTTGCGCAAAAATTGGCTGTGCCGGGAGAGCGTAGCGTGTTGTTGAATGGAGAAGCCGTGCAACTCAAATACGATGCGCGTTGCTACGTTTATGACGGAAACATTCAGCTAATTGCGGCGAGGCTTTATCAAGGACAGACTACCAACTTTCGCACGCTAGGTGGGGGCTTTGCGACCGTGCGTGTTGTAGAATAAAGGCACAAAAAACGTAGCAGCACCGTCATTGATATAACAACTAGCCATTCGACTAAGCCAGCAAGCTGGCGAGTCGCTGGTTATCCCGTGAAAACGGGAATCCAGTAATCAAACAAACTCCCGCAAAGCGGGAACAAAACCACAAGGCACTTTGAATAAAAACGCTGGATTCCCGCCTACGCGGGAATGACGAATTTAGGAATTTCACTTTATGTTGATCTATTCATTTCTTGCCATTGGTATTGGTGCGGCATTGGGCGCGTGGTTGCGCTGGGGGCTGGGCTTGCTGCTCAACCCAGCATTGCCGGAGTTGCCACTGGGTACATTAGCGGCCAATCTGGTTGGTGGCTATTTGATTGGTCTCGCACTCGCTTTTTTTATTCAACAACCCGGACTATCTCCAGAGTGGAGGCTGTTCATCATCACGGGTTTTCTCGGTGGATTGACCACGTTCTCCACTTTTTCTGCGGAGACAGTGACGCTGTTATTGCGCGGACAATATACTTGGGGGATGAGTATCATCGCCGCGCATCTGGGTGGCTCATTGCTAATGACCGTGCTGGGCATTCAGACTTTTAAGTGGTTACAGGGATAATATAGAGTCGCGTGGCGACATATCATCACTCTCCCCTTCTGGGGGGGAGAGGTGGGGAGAGGGAACAAACTGGCGGCGGCTTCTTTCACATTTGTGTTGTTGCCGTCATGTTCGTAAGGAGGGCAACATGAATCTATTATCTTTTTATGTGAGTGAAA
>JABFRF010000111.1 GCA_013141315.1 Gallionella sp.
AATTATCAACATCGTTGCACTGATGATTGTTCCTTTGCTGTAAGTCACCGCCAAGTCACAGCATTATGAATACTAAAACAGGGCGGTTTTCCGCCCTGTTTCTTTACGCTTAAGTATTTTTGAGTACTAAAACTTTGGTAAAGTCTTTCCGTTTACATAAAAATCTAATCACGTTATCTCCTTATTGTGTTTTTAGGGTATACGAGACTAGCTGGTAATTTATTATTTTGATGGGAATTGAGGTGCTATATGGCAATTACCGACTGGCCTGAAGGCGAACGACCACGCGAGAAGTTGTTGCAAAAAGGCGCGACGGCATTATCTGATGCGGAGTTGTTGGCGATTTTTTTGCGCACAGGCGTAGTGGGTAAAAGTGCGGTGGATTTGGCGCGCGAGCTGCTCATTCGATTTAGTAATTTGACGCAGCTATTTGCAGCCAGCGAAGCCGATTTTTGCGCGATACACGGCATGGGGCAGGCGAAGTTTGTGCAGTTGCAAGCGGTGCTGGAAATGTCGCGGCGTGCGCTGAGCGAAGAGATGCAACGCGGTGATGCACTGAATTCGCCACGTGCAGTGCGCGATTATTTACAACTGCTACTGGGCAGTCGTCCGCAGGAAGTTTTTGTGGTGCTGTTTCTTGATACCCAGCATCGGGTGATTGCTACCGAAGAGTTATTTCACGGCACGCTCAGCCAAACCAGCGTGTATCCGCGTGAAGTGGTGAAGCGCGCGCTGGCGCATAACGCCGCTGCTGTCATCCTTGCGCACAATCATCCCTCCGGTGTGGCTGAACCCAGCCAAGCGGATCAACACCTCACTCAAGCATTGAAACAAGGCTTGGCGTTGGTGGATGTGCGCGTGCTGGATCATTTTATTGTGGCGGGTGGGCGCATGCATTCATTTGCCGAGACGGGATTATTGTAGCGAATCACTCGCGTATAAATTTTTGAAACTGCCCTCATGCGTTAGCCTATAATCAAAACGCGATCTACTCTCAATGATGACGTGAGGCAAAGATGGACATGCAACTTCGTGATGCCGCGCTGCAATATCACCGCCAATCTCCTGCTGGAAAAATATCTGTCACCCCAACCAAGCCTATGATCACGCAACGTGATCTGGCACTCGCTTATTCGCCGGGTGTGGCGGCGGCTTGCGAATTGATCGTTGAGAACCCCGCCGAAGTGCGCAACATGACGGCACGCGGCAATCTGGTAGCAGTGATTACCAATGGCACAGCCGTGTTGGGACTGGGTGCAATAGGACCATTAGCTGCCAAGCCGGTGATGGAGGGCAAGGGGGTGTTGTTCAAGAAGTTTGCCGGAATTGATGTGTTCGATTTGGAAATAGATGAACGCGACCCGGATAAATTGGTGGACATCATTGCAGCCCTAGAACCTACTTTCGGCGGCATCAATCTCGAAGACATCAAAGCACCCGAGTGTTTTTACATCGAGCGCAAGCTGCGCGAACGGATGAATATTCCCGTGTTCCATGACGATCAACATGGCACGTCTATCATCGTGGGTGCTGCGCTGTTGAATGGCCTCAAGGTGGTGGGTAAAAAAATCGATGAAATTAAGCTGGTTGCCAGTGGCGCGGGTGCAGCGGCGTTGGCGTGTCTGGATATGCTAGTGACCTTGGGCGTGAAGATGGAGAACATCATCGTCACTGATATCAAAGGCGTGGTTTATATCGGACGTGTGGAAGAAATGGATGACAACAAAGCGCGCTATGCGAAAGCTATTCCGCAACGAACGCTGGCTGAAGTGATAGTCAATGCGGATGTTTTTTTGGGCTTGTCTGCAGGCGGGGTGTTGAAGGCGGAAATGGTCAAGCGAATGGCAAGCCGACCGTTGATTTTTGCGTTGGCAAATCCCACACCAGAAATAATGCCGGAGGAGGCCAAGGCGGTACGCTCAGATGCGATTTTGGCGACGGGTCGCTCGGATTATCCCAATCAAGTGAATAATGCACTGTGCTTTCCGTATATTTTTCGGGGTGCATTGGATGTGGGTGCATCCACTATCAATGAGGCAATGAAGCTAGCTGCAGTTCATGCCATCGCGCAGCTAGCACAGGCAGAGCAATCTGATGAGGTGTCGTCAGTATATGGGGATGAAAGTTTAATTTTTGGCTCCGAGCATTTAATACCCAAGCCGTTCGATCCACGCCTGATCATGCGCATTGCTCCCGCTGTGGCACAGGCGGCGATGGAGAGTGGTGTTGCGTCACGCCCAATCACTGACATGCAGGCGTATTGCGAACAGTTGTCGGGGTTTGTGTACCACTCCAACATGATGATGAAGCCGGTGTTCGATGCCGCGAAAAAATCTCCCAAGCGTTTGGTGTATGCCGAGGGGGAGGATATCCGCGTGCTACATGCGGTGCAAACCGTGGTGGATGAGGGATTGGCGTTCCCGATATTGGTGGGCCGCCCGGCGGTGATAGAGGCACGCATTGCCAAACATAATCTGCGCATTCGTGCGGGGGCAGATTTTGAATTGGTCAATCCCGAGGATGATCAACGTTATCGTGCTTACTGCGCCGAGTATCACCGGTTGCGTGAGCGTTACGGTGTCACGCTGGATTCGGCTAAGCGTGAGATGCGGCGGCGGAATACCCTGATTGCGGCGATGTTGGTGCACATGGACGCAGCCGAAGCGATGTTGTGCGGCACGGTGTCACAGCCGCTCAAACATTTGCGCTATATCGACGAGGTGATCGGACATAGTGTTGGTGGCAGTGTGTATGCGGCGATGAATGTATTGTTGTTGCCAAGTCATACGCTGTTCATTTGCGACACGCATGTCAATTATGATCCCAGTGCGGAACAGGTAGCGGAGATGACATTGCTGGCTGCGGCGGAAGTACGTCGTTTTGGTTTGGTGCCGAAAGTTGCTTTGTTGTCACATTCAAATTTCGGCACTCATGACAATGAATCCGCGCTTAAGATGCGTCGCGCACGTGAGCTACTTGATCAACTCGATCCGAAGCTTGAGGTGGAGGGAGAAATACACGGGGATGCTGCCTTGTCGGAAAGTTTACGCAATGAGATATTCCCGAATTCGCGATTGAAGGGCATTGCCAATTTATTGATTATGCCCAATCTGGATGCGGCAAATATCGCGTATAACCTACTTAAAATAACAGCAGGAGAAGGTGTGACTATCGGTTCTATTTTGTTGGGTGTAAATAAGTCCGCGCATATACTCACCTCAACAGCAACAGTGCGCCGTATCGTGAATATGAGTGCGCTGGCAGTGGCTAGTGTGAGTACGCATTAGCAACGCATTTTGGAATAATCGCGTCACGAAAAGCTGAACCAAAGGAATATAATTAAGCGAACATGGCGATTCAGAATAACAGTAAAGGGGCAGCGCCATTCCGCTGCAGGTGGAAGTTACCCGTTTAAATCGGATGTTTTTATCTTGATTGTGTGGGTAAGTTTAAGGGGAGGCTTACATGAAATTGCGTATTGTAATGATGTGTGTTCTGGCACTGGGAATCAGCAATGTTGTTCATGCCGCTGATGAAATTGTTATTAAGTTTAGTCATGTTGTCGCGTTAGATACTCCAAAAGGAAAGGCTTCGGAGCTTTTTGCTAAGCGTGCCGCAGAGCTTACCAAGGGCAAGGTCAAAGTAGAGGTTTATCCAAACAGTTCGCTGTACAAAGATAAAGAGGAAATGGAAGCGCTGCAAATCGGCGCAGTGCAGATGTTGGCACCTTCATTGGCAAAGTTCGGCCCGTTGGGTGTTAAAGAATTCGAAGTTTTTGATTTCCCCTACATCTTTGATGACACGGCTGATTTGCACAAAATTACGCAGGGCCCGATAGGCGCATCTTTGCTTGCTAAGCTGGAGGCCAAGGGGATTAAGGG
>JABFRF010000088.1 GCA_013141315.1 Gallionella sp.
GTTGGTGGGTGGAGAGAAGGTATGCTTCATCATACCCATCTCGGCGACTTGTCCGTGTAACTGTTGATGCAGTTCGCGCCATTCGCGCAAACGCAACGGCGACAAAAAATTCTTGCGGCACTCTTCCATCAGCAAACGATTGGATTGTTTGTGCGCCAACGCCTGTTCATACCACGCCCAGATTTTGATGTAGGCAAAAAAATCAGAACGCTCATCGGTGAAGCGTTTATGCGCGGCATCAGCGGCTTCTTGCCTATCCATAGGCCGATCACGCGGGTCTTGCACTGATAGCGCGCTAGCGATGATGAGAATTTCGGTGAGGCAAAAGTATTGTCGTCCAGCCAGTAAAAGGCGTGCTATTTTTGGGTCTAGCGGTAACTTGGCGAGCTCGTGTCCCAGCTTGGTGAGTTGTCGCGCTTCGTCTATCGCGCCGAGTTCGGCGAGCAACTGATAACCATCGGCAATCATGCGCGGCGTGGGTGGCTCAATGAATGGGAACTCAGCGATATCGCCCAACTCCAGCGCACTCATACGCAGGATGACGGTAGCGAGCGAGACGCGAAAAATTTCCGGGTCGGTGAATTCATCGCGCTGAATAAAATCCGCCTCTTCATACAAGCGCACACATACGCCACTCATCACGCGACCACAACGACCTGCGCGCTGATTGGCAGCGGCACGCGAAATTTTTTCGATATGTAACTGTTCGACTTTTTGCCGAATGCTGTAACGATTGACCCGCGCCAACCCACAGTCGATTACATAACCGATGTTGGGCACAGTAAGCGAAGTTTCCGCCACATTGGTGGCCAATACCACGCGCCGCTGACCACCTGTTTTGAACACTTTATCTTGCTCTGCGGCAGATAGGCGCGAGAATAACGGCAGTACCTCGATGCCTCCGCGACGTAAACTTGAAGCATGGTGTTTGCGTAATACTTCAGCGGTATCGCGTATCTCGCGCTCACCCGGCAAGAACACCAACACATCACCCCGCAGACCCCCTGCAGCCAACTCATCCAGCGCGCTACTCACCGCTTGCGGCACATCCTGTGCTTCGCCTTCCTCACTGACTTGCAGCGGACGATAACGCGTCTCAACTGAATAGCTGCGCCCCGAAACTTCGATCACCACCGCACCGAAATGCTTGGCGAAGCGATCTGCATCCAGCGTGGCAGAAGTGATGATGAGCTTGAGATCAGGGCGGCGCGGCAATAATTGCTTTAGATAACCGAGCAAAAAATCGATGTTGAGCGAACGCTCATGGGCTTCGTCGATGATGATCGTGTCGTAATTTTTGAGCAGAGGATCGCTATGAATTTCGGCAAGCAAGATGCCGTCGGTCATCAACTTGATGCTGGTATCCGCCGACACTTTATCGTTGAAGCGAACCTTGTAACCGACCGCACCACCGAGCTCAGTCTTTAACTCGAACGCGATGCGCGTCGCAACAGTACGCGCTGCCACGCGACGCGGTTGAGTGTGACCAATACACCCCAGCACACCACGCCCCAGCGTTAAACAAATTTTGGGCAACTGGGTAGTTTTACCCGAACCTGTTTCGCCACACACAATGACTACTTGGTTGTCAGTAATAGCTCGAACCAAGTCCTCACGCTTGGCAACAACGGGCAAATCAGCAGGGAATTCAATCGCGGAAAGGCTTTCAAGACGCGTCTTGCGGCGCAGGGCACTCACGGACAACTCAGACTTCAAATCAATGGCCCTATATTTTGGTGATGCATAATTCTTTTACCGTAGCCGATCAACCTGTTGACGTTGATGCAGTGGCTGAAACTGCTTTTCATATTCGATCTTCTGCCGCTTTTGCAACTCCAAATCCTTCTTTCGCTGCTCTTCCGCTAGCACCATTTGCTCTTCTTCTTTTTGTGACAAAGTACCCAATCGCTTCTCTTCAGCCAGTCTCTTGCGCTCCTCTTCTTGTTTTTTCAATTCCTCCAAGTGAGCTTTTTCAGCCTGCTTTTTTTCCTCGTCTTGTTGCTTTGCTAAAGCGTCAGCTTTTTGCTTCTCGGCTTCATGCTGTTGCTCCAACTCCCTCGCACGTTGAGCTTCTGCTTGCTGGCTCTTTATCTGTTTTATTGCTTGAGCAATGTTTACTTTAAATTTTTTGCGAATACTCTGGTTTTGCTTAACATAAGTTGAATAACCTATTCGTTGTGCATACAGATTGACTGTTAAAGCGAAAATATCGGCATAACTTTTATCAACAACAGCGTTGACCTCCTTAAAATAATTTAAGCTTCTCCAATTATCGCCCGACTTCTTGCATTTTTTTAACTCGGCTAACGATAGGAAAATGCTCTTTTGTGCCATTTTTCCCGCAATATCTGTATTAGTTTTTATACTTAGAGGCCAATCTGAAAGGTTCTCGAACTTTATTTTTTCATTCAACAACCGAATATCTCTTTTAAATTCAATTTTGGCAGCACAACCCAATGTTGGGTCATCCTCCATCGCAAATTTCGCACGACCATCCTTGGACACGACCAACCCTTCATTCAATTGCAGAACGGAGGTAAATTCTTTACGTTCATCGGCAAGTACAGCGTTATCCAACTTTGAGCATTCCACAACAATATCTTTTACGTCCGCTGAAGCGATTGCCCCTGTGCCGTTCCTGAATGCGCACCTTTGTCCAAGTTGTGTATGAACGACCAAGTTATAGCTTCGGCCTACAGCCATTTTGGTAGGAAAACTAAAATCCTGGTTTCCCGATTGCACAATGACACCATCACCCCCATTATTTTGCAGCACCAATACTGCACCTGATCTTAGGTTATGCACTTTCCCCGAAAGCGTGTAAGTCAAGGTTTGAGAATCAGATACTGGATTAGATTTTGGCGTGCTTACATCTTCCCCGTATCCCGAGGCGCAACTAAGCAAAGCTATCATCAACAAAATAAAGCGCATCGCATTCCCATATTACCAAAGGTATTGTTGGACTGATTTCCGCAAAATAGTTGCAAATCATTCCGCATTTGCACCTTTGCTGCCAATTGCTCATGCCCTATTAAAGCAAAATGACTTAGGTGTTCTCGCCTAAGTCATTTTTATTGGTGGGTCTGGAAGGACTTGAACCTTCGACCAAAGGATTATGAGTCCTCTGCTCTAACCAACTGAGCTACAGACCCGAAAAAGTAAATGAAATTTATTTTTCGCTATCAAGGAAGCTTTTAAGTTTCTCCGAACGAGATGGATGACGCAGCTTACGCAGCGCCTTAGCCTCAATCTGGCGAATACGTTCACGCGTCACGTCAAATTGTTTACCAACCTCTTCCAGTGTGTGATCTGTATTCATTTCAATACCAAAACGCATACGCAACACTTTAGCTTCACGCTGAGTCAGGCTATCTAAAATGTCCGAAGTTGCCCCTCGCAGACTGTCGTAAATTGCTGCGTCGATAGGCACAGTTGTGTGCGAGTCTTCGATGAAGTCACCCAAGTGTGAATCATCGTCATCGCCCACTGGCGTTTCCATCGAAATGGGCTCTTTGGCAATTTTGAAAATCTTCCGGATTTTATCTTCCGGCATTTCCATCTTGATGACTAAAGTTGGCACGTCCGCTTCCGTACCCGTCTCTTGCATAATTTGGCGCGAGATACGATTCATCTTGTTGATGGTTTCAATCATGTGCACTGGAATACGAATAGTGCGTGCTTGATCGGCGATAGAGCGCGTGATCGCCTGACGTATCCACCAGGTGGCGTAAGTCGAAAATTTATAACCGCGACGATATTCAAACTTGTCCACGGCCTTCATCAAGCCAATATTGCCTTCTTGAATCAGATCGAGAAATTGCAAACCACGATTGGTATATTTTTTCGCGATCGAAATCACCAAACGCAAGTTCGCTTCAATCATATCGCGCTTGGCACGACGAGCTTTGGCTTCACCATTGGTCATCTGACGATTGATTTCTTTCAAATCGAGAATCGGAATCCCAACACGTTGCTGCAAATCTAGTAATTGCTGCTGACGCTCTACAATTGCGTGTTCGTAACGACCCAGTGTTTCGCTGTAAGGCTTTTTCGTCTTGAGCTCTTGCGCAACCCATTGCAAATTGTCTTCATTTTCAGGAAAGGTCTTAATAAAATAAGGGCGCGGCATTTTGCCCTTTACCACACACATATCCTGAATACTGCGTTCGCTGCGGCGTACCTCTTCAACCAAGCCACGCATCGTGTCACACAAGGCATCCACTTGCTTCGCAGAGAAGCGGAATTTCATCAACTCTTCAGTAATGCTGGTTTGAAGCTTGTCATATTGCTTGCTGCGATAGCCGTGCTTTTCGTAAGCTTTACCTATCTTATTAAACAGATCAGAGATGACATCAAAACGCTCCATTGCATCCGCTTTTAATTGCGCTAAATTTGCTGCGGCTTCAGCAGCAGCCTCAGCAGCAGCGGCTTCTTCATCCTCTTCTTCAGCGTCATCAACATCTTCAGCTTCATCTTGAGTAACGGGCGCAGCAACAATGTCATTGTCGGTATCAACAAAGCCATCGATCAACTCATCAATGCGCATTTGGTCTGCGGAGATTTTTGTCACCAGTGCCAAGATTTCTGCAATAGTTGCCGGACACATCGAGATCGCCTGAATCATGTGCTTCAGGCCTTCTTCGATGCGTTTAGCGATTTCGATTTCTTTTTCGCGAGTGAGCAATTCAACCGTGCCCATTTCGCGCATATACATACGTACAGGGTCGGTAGTACGGCCAAACTCAGAATCTACGGTAGAGAGTGCAGCTTCGGCCTCTTCCACCGCATCTTCATCCGTCACGGCGGGTGCAGCGTCGGTCATAATCATTGATTCAGCATCAGGCGCAACATCGCACACTGAAACGCCCATCTCGTTAATCATGCTGACTACGCCTTCGATCTGCTCGACTTCAAGCATGTCCGGCAAGTGGTCGTTAATCTCCGCGTAGGTCAAATAGCCGCGCTCCTTACCCAATACAATCAAGGCTTTCAGGCGCGTGCGGCGCGCATCAATATCCTGCTGTTGATCCGCAGCAGACTGCTCAATCACCTCAGCGGGTTTACTGACTACTTTTTTCTTGTCTTTAGGCTTTGCCATGTTCAAATTCCCAATTACGTGATGCGCTGCGCTCGCTCAACAGCCGCAGAAAAGCGGCGGATTATACTCGAAAAAGCGACGTTTTCCTAACCGATTACTATGGCTAGTTCCGGCGTAGCAGTCGCATATATTCTTCACGCTCTACCGTATTCATCTCTTGTATGCTTTTATTGCCCAACCTGCTCTCCAACTCTTGTCTTTGCTGCGGCTCTTTATTAGTTTGAAGTTTTTTTAGCGCATCTAAGAAATAATTTTCCACTTCAAAGTTTTCACCCCACTCCATCACACCAACTTGCTCAACGGCTAATAGTTTTTCATAGGCACTCCCTTGAAAATACTGCATAAGCGCCGCACTGCTCATGGTGAAGTCGGTTTCGCGCAGAACGGGCAACAATGCGGAAATCGCCTCCGCTTCGAAACCTTCGCCAACCCATGCTTCCTGCATTTGTCCCGCCAAATTGGGTTGTGCAATTAAACAACGCAACAAAGTGCGTTGTGGTGATATTTGGGTGCGACTCGTCTTTTTCAATACTGCTGGCTTGGCGCGCGCGACAGGCTTGATTTCATAAAGCGCCTCTAGCTCAGGCTGGCTGATTCCCGCACGTTCAGCAAGTTCCTTGCGTAACAACAATGATGTTGCAGGCGCGACGATTGCCGTCAGTAATGGCTTCGCACGCTGCAGCAGCTGGTTGCGTCCTTCCTGATTGCGCAAATCCAACTCCGCACTAATTTCACGTAAAAGATAAACCGACAAAGGCATGGATTCCTGCACGCACTTTTCAAATTCTGCCTTGCCAAATTCACGAATAAAGCTGTCAGGGTCATGCTCGGCGGGGAGAAAGAGAAAACTGATCTTTTTTCCATCCTGCAAATACGGCAGCGCATTTTCCAGCGCACGCCAAGCGGCTTTTTGTCCCGCTTTGTCGCCATCAAAACTAAATACAATGTGTTCAGTGAGGCGTAATAGTTTTTGAATGTGATACGGCGTTGTTGCTGTGCCTAGGGTCGCTACCGCATACTCCACGCCGAGTTGCGCCAAGGCCACCACATCCATATAGCCTTCCACAACCAATACTTTTTGTTCAGCGCGTATGGTTTTTTGCGCTTGAAACAAACCATACAATTCATGGCCTTTTTCAAACAGCGGCGTTTCAGGTGAGTTCAAATACTTGGGTTCGCCCTTATCCAACACTCGACCGCCAAAGCCGATGACTTGCCCGCGCACATTAATGATGGGGAACATAATGCGATCACGAAATCGGTCGTAGCGTTTGCCTTCATCGTTACTGACCACTAAGCCCGTTTCATTTAAGGTTTCATCTGCGTAATTCGAAAAGGCAGCAGCCAAGTTTTGCCAAGCATCTGGCGCATAACCGATACCAAATTTGGCGGCGATTTCACCATTCAATCCACGCTGCTTGAGATAATCAATCGCGCGTGGCGAGAGCTTGAGTTGCTCTCGGTAATATCGCGTGGCGGTTTGCATGACTTCATATAAATCGGGGGCAACCTTTTGATGCGCCTCGCCAGCGGCGGGGCGTTCGTGCGGCACTTCCAAACCCACGCTGCGCGCCAGCTCTTCAATCGCATCCACATAGCCCAAACCGAGATGTTCCATGACGAAACTAATCGCCGTGCCATGCACACCGCAGCCAAAGCAATGATAAAACTGCTTGGTTTGGCTGACCGTAAAAGAAGGAGATTTTTCGTTGTGAAAAGGACAGCAGGCAGAATAATTCGCACCCGCTTTTTTGAGCGGCACGTATCGCTCGATGACATCCACGATGTCGAGACGATTGAGCAAATCCTGAATAAAACTCTTAGGGATCACGCCAACACCGCCTTTACATTGCCCCAGCTAAAGCCGAGGAATGGTTGGTACTATTTGGATAGCTGCGATTTAATCAACGCTGAAACTTTACCCATGTCGGCAAGACCCGCCAACTTGGGCTTAACTACCGCCATGACTTTACCCATATCTTGCGGGCCTGCTGCGCCCGTTGCGGCAATGGCTTCAGCAACAGCGGCAATGATTTCGGCCTCACCAAGTTGCTGCGGCATATAGTTCGCCAACACCGCCATTTCAAACTTTTCGACATCCGCCAAATCTTGGCGGCCTGCCGCTTCGTATTGACTGATCGAATCGCGACGCTGCTTATTCATCTTTTCGATGATGGCAATCACATCGGCATCCGACAGCTCAATACGCTCATCGACTTCACGCTGCTTCATTGCGGCGAGCAAAAGACGAACAGCCCCAAGACGCGCCGTATCTTTGGCGCGCATTGCGGCTTTCATATCATCGGTAATTTGCTGCTTGAGGCTCATCATTAAATGCTACTACGCGCAAAAAAATTGGCGCAGCAACTTAATCAATAGAGCTTAGGAGGAAGAACTTGACCCATCAAACGCTTGTAGTGACGCTTTACTGCCGCTGCCGCTTTACGCTTACGCTCAGCGGTTGGCTTCTCGTAGAATTCACGCGCGCGCAAATCAGTCAACAGACCAGTCTTTTCCACGGAACGCTTAAAACGACGCATTGCAACTTCAAACGGCTCATTCTCTTTTACACGTACTGTTGTCATGAACAAACTACCTAACTAAAAAATTGAGGGCGCGATTATACAAAACAAAGACTTGCTTAACAAGCGATATTTCATAAAGTTTGGGCAAGATGGCGTTATCGGCTATAACTATAAGTAGTAGATTCGTCTGCTGCGATACCAAAGCTTGCTAGCGAATAAAATGGGGGAGCTAGAGAATTTTAAGCGCGGCGGGCACGATACAAAATGAAGTTCAGGGCGCCTTGCTTGAAATTGCATGAAATAATGGGGCGGTCATAAATTATTGAAATTGAGCGTACTATCCCTATTTATATTGCCCTTATAATCCTAATCTGTCGCTTGTGGCGCCTTCATTTTTAATCAACAAATCGGAGTTTGTATGGAAATCTGTCCTGTCGTGTTTGAGCCTATTCGCGGACAGCTCACAGTTTTGATGACTTCTCTTCACCGCGATTATGGATGGTAAGACTATCGATTCTGTTGACCATTGCTCAGGACAGACGCTAAATGAGCTGCAGAAACTTCATAGCAAGCAACTGCAAGCCGCATTGAATATAGATTTCAGCACTGCAAGCATTGAGGTGAGATGCTTGTTGCAGGCTGTTTTGCAAGTTAATCATGCCTATCTCATCAGTCATCCAGCGTATCAATTAAGTGGTGAGCAGTATGCGAATTTTTCGGCATCAGTTCAGCGACGTTTAAGTGGCGAACCTATTGCTTATATTTTGGGAGAGCGCGAATTTTTCGGGCTGAATTTTGTAGTGTCGCCTGCCACTTTGATTCCCCGTCCTGAAACAGAATTGTTGGTTGAATTAGCATTGCAACGGATTCCGTCACAAGGTGCATGCCGTGTATTGGATATGGGTGTGGGCAGCGGGGCAATCGCATTAAGCCTTGCGCGCGAACGCCCGAATATTCGAGTGGTGGCGGTGGACGCGTCCGAAGCTGCATTGGAAATTGCGCGGCTCAACATGCTGCAGCATGATCTTAAAAATGTGAAGTTGTTACATAGTGACTGGTTCACGGGATTGCGGGGCGAGCGCTTCGATGTGATCGTGTCTAATCCACCTTACATCGCCGCTGGTGACGCACACTTGACGCATGGTGATTTGCGGTTTGAGCCGCACACAGCGTTGGTATCGGGTACGGATGGATTGGATGATGTTCGCCGTATCTGTGCGCAAGCAAAATCTCATTTAAATGCATCGGGTTATTTATTGCTTGAGCATGGCTATAACCAAGCAGAATCAGTGCGTGCATTGTTGCGGCAATCCGGATTCTCCGATGAATTTTCCGCTAAAGATATAGCGGAAATCGAGCGTGTGAGCGGTGGGAAGATTTAACCTCCAAGTTTGATTCCAGGCTCAACTGTTTTTGAAATTCTCCGACAGATTTTCGCGTCAGCAAACAATCTTTTACTAGATTTAGTTGCGGATCGACAAAATCTCACTAAATACCCATTATTGTGATAAATCACATTAGCTTATCCAGCTAATCTATTATTTTTTAAGCACATTTGTTTTTATTAAGATTGTTGCGTAAGCCTTTGTCCTATAAAGAAAAAATCCCGTTTTTCCGCTTGACCTTGCCATTATTTTTCAATATAGTGGGTTCAGGTGGTAAAAAGTGGGTAAAAGTGGGAGTTGGGGATGTTTCAGGGTGCGGCGCAACTTAATTTAGACAGCAAGGGCAGGCTTGCGATACCGGGGCGGTATCGTGACAAGCTGCTGGCTGACTGCGCCGGCAATTTAGTGCTCACTGCTGATGCCGATGGTTGCTTGTTGGTGTATCCGCAACCTGAGTGGCAGCCCATTCGCGAAAAGCTGCTCAAGCTTTCTGCACTCAATCCAAAGATTCGTGCTTTGCAGCGTCGTCTGATCGGTTATGCCGAAGATGTGGTGATGGATGGTGCGGGGCGCGTGTTGATTTCCCCAGCCTTGCGCAGCTACGCCGTGCTGGATAAGCATGTGATGCTAGTGGGCCAGGGTAATAAATTCGAATTGTGGGACGAGCAAAAATGGCAAGCGCAACAAGAAGCTGGTTTGACATTTATGGAAGGTGAGTTGCCGCCTGAGTTGGAGGGCTTCTCCTTGTGAACGAGTTAGTTCACACAACCGTATTGCTGAACGAAGCTGTTGCCGCATTAGAAATAAAGCCAGATGGAATTTATGTAGATGGCACCTTTGGTCGGGGTGGGCATAGCCGGAAAATTCTTGAGCAACTCGGGCCAAAAGGAAGACTAATCGCTTTCGATAAAGATCCTGCAGCGGTAGCGGTGGGTGCGCAGTGGAGTGATGTGAAGTTCCAGATGGTGCATCGCGGGTTCAAGCAATTGGCTGAGGTGTTGAGCGAATTGAATGTCAAAAAAGTAGATGGCATTTTGCTTGATTTGGGTGTGTCGTCTCCGCAGCTGGATGAGGCGGCACGCGGCTTTAGTTTTCGTTTTGATGCGCCGCTGGATATGCGCATGGATGTGAGTAGTGGTGTGACGGCAGCGCAATGGTTGGCAACGGTGGAAGAAAAGTTACTGGCGGAGGTGATACGTGATTATGGCGAAGAACGGTTTGCTAAACAGATTGCAAAAGCGCTTGTTGTTGCGCGCGCAATTCACCCTATCGAAACCACGCGGCAGCTCGTCGAGCTGGTTAGCCAAACGGTACGTACCCGTGAAGCAGGGCAGAACCCGGCGACTCGTACCTTTCAAGCTATACGGATTTATCTCAACCAAGAGCTCGAAGAGCTTGCGCGGGTATTGCCAGAATGTGTGACGCATCTCAATAGCGGAGGACGGCTAGTGGTGATTAGCTTTCATTCTTTGGAAGACCGCATCGTTAAGCATTTTATGCGTGACATGGCGGAAGGCGACAAGTTGCCAAGAGGTGTGCCGATACGGGCGAGTGAAGTACCGCAGGGGAAGTTGAATTTAATAGGTAAGGCAATACGAGCTAGTGAAGATGAGTTGTGTGCAAACCCGCGTGCGCGTAGTGCGGTGATGCGCATCGCAGAGCGTAGTGATGTTACGTAGCGGTGTAGCACTGAATGCGGCGTTGCTAGTGATCGTAGTGTTGTGCGCGTTGAGTGTGGTCACCTCGCAGCACAAGGCGCGCAAGTTGTATGTCAGCCTGCAACAAGAAAAAGACAGCGCGCAAAAAATTGAAGTGGAGTGGGGGCAATTGCAGTTGGAGCAAAGCACCTTGGCAACGTTGGCCAGAATAGAAAAAGTTGCGATGCGGCGATTGCAAATGCAATTGCCAAAAAAAGAGCAAGTCCAATACGTACGGTTAGATTCTACTTATAGGTTGAAGCAATAAATATGAATTATGCAGCCAGCGCAAATCAAAGTGTCACGGTGAAATTGCCGGGATGGCGCGCCACGCTGTTATTTTCACTGTTGCTATTGGGTCTGGCCAGCTTGGTCGGGCGAGGCGTGTTCTTGCAGGGGATACACAATGATTTCCTGCAGAAGAAAGGTAGTGCGCGATACAGTCGCTTGGTCGAAGTCAATGCGCATCGCGGCATGATAACTGATCGCAATGGGCAGCCATTGGCAGTAAGTACTCCGGTCGAATCAGTCTGGGCAAGTCCATCTGATGTCGAGGTGACGGGTGGTCAAGTCAAAAAGTTGGCGCAAATTCTTGGCGTGAACCCGGAAGATTTGAGAGTCAAGTTGATGGATGAAACACGAGATTTTGTCTATCTGAAGCGGCAACTTCCACCCGATCAAGCCGAGAAAGTGGTGGGTCTTAATCTGTCTGGTGTTTCCTTGAAGCGCGAGTATCGCCGTTACTACCCGACGGGCGAAGAGGCTGCCCAGACCCTGGGATTTACCGGGCAGGATGACAATGGTCAGGAAGGTTTGGAGCTGGCACTGCAGCAGCAGCTTGCGGGAAAGCTGGGAAGCCAGCGTGTCATTAAAGATAATCACGGTCATATAGTAGAGGATGCCGGAAGCTTGCGCGCCCCTAAACCGGGCAGTGATATTGCGCTAAGTTTGGATAGCAATGTACAGCATTTGGCATATCGTGAATTAGAGCGTGCAGTGAAGGAGCATCAGGCCAAATCAGGTGCGGTGGTCGTACTCGATGCGCGCAGCGGTGAAGTGCTGGCACTGGCCAATTATCCCGCATACAACCCCAACAGCCGCACTAATGTAAACGTCAAGGCGTTGCGTAATCGCGCGGTAGCAGATTTGTTTGAGCCGGGTTCAACAATGAAACCATTTACGGTAGCTGCTGCCCTTGAGTCGGGTAAGTTTAATCCGGCGACATTCATCAATACCGAGCATGGGAAATACAAGGTCGGCAACCGTGTCATACATGACACTCATCCGGAAGCGAGGCTGACCGTGGCACAGGTGATACAAAAATCCAGCAATGTGGGCGCAGCAAAGATGGCGTTGTCAATGAGGCCGGAGGTGATGTGGCAAAGCTTGTCCGATAGTGGGTTTGGTGAAAAAACGGGCAGCAACTTTCCGGGTGAAGCCAGCGGAAAATTACGCGACCCCAAAACGTGGCAGCCTATCGAGCAAGCTACCATGTCCTATGGTCATGGCATGTCAGTCAATCTGTTGCAATTGGCGCGTTCGTACACCATCTTTGCCAACGGCGGCGAACTCAAGCCTATATCGATGCTGAAGTTGACCGAGCCGGTAGCGGGTAAAAAAGTATTCTCCGAGCGCACGGCAAATGCTTTGCGCGACATGATGGAGTCGGTTGTGAAAGTCGATGGCACGGCACCGTTAGCGCAAGTTGCGGGTTATCGCGTAGCGGGTAAAACAGGCACGGCGCATAAGCTAGAGGGCGGACGTTACGTGGAAAAATACGTCGCTTCTTTTGTGGGGCTTGCACCCGTTTCGAATCCGCGCCTCATCGTGGCGGTAATGATAGATGAGCCTAATAATAAGCAGTATTACGGTGGGCTGGTAGCCGCGCCAGTATTCAGTAAAGTGACGGCGGCAGTATTGCAAGCGCTTAATGAGCCGCACGATGCACCCTTGGATAACGTGATTGTCCCGACAACCGATGTTGTTCAGGAGGAGATTTGATGAAGCCGATTCAAATGTCTTGTGAGCAGCAATTGAAGGCACTGGGTGTGGCAATCACACGTTTGGTAACGGATAGTCGTGCCGTGCAAGCGGGCGATACTTTTGTTGCTTATCCGGGTGAAAAGTTGGATGGTCGGCGGTTCATTGCGCAAGCAATTGCACAAGGCGCGAATGCGGTGATTTGGGAATTACAACATTTTGTTTGGAACGCAGAATGGAATTTACCAAATTTGGCAGTGAAAAATTTGCGCGATACAGCAGGGTGGATTGCGAATGAGGTGTATGGTGCGCCGTCTCAAAAATTGCAAATGATAGGCATCACGGGTACCAACGGGAAAACCTCTACTGCGCATTGGATTGCGCAAGCACTAAACGCTGCAAAAAAACCATGCGCGCTAATCGGTACGCTGGGGAATGGCTTCGTTAATGGCTTGCAGCCTAGTGCTAATACCACGCCTGATGCGATTCATGTGCATGGGTTGCTAGCCGAGTATCTGAGTCGCGGCGCACAAGCGGTGGCGATGGAAGTGTCTTCGCATGCGCTGTCGCAAGGACGCGTAAATGGCGTTGCCTTTGATGTCGCGTTGCTGACTAACTTGAGCCGAGATCATCTCGATTACCACGGTGATATGAAAAGTTATGCGAATAGCAAACGCAAACTATTTCAGTGGGATCAATTGAAATTCGCCGTGTTGAATTTTGATGATGAGTTTGGCGTGGAGTTAGCCGAGCAGTTGTTAGATGCGTCGGTAGAGGTGGTGGGCTACGGCTTGAGTGATCCAGCACTAAGACACGCCGAGCGATTGGGCTTGCGCATGGTTTATGGTCACGTCACTGAAATGAACGGGCAGGGATTGCGTTTGGAGATTCATTCAAGCTGGGGAGCAGCACAGTTAAGCAGCGGGCTAATCGGACGATTCAACGCAGCGAATTTATTGGGTGCACTAGCGGTATTGTTGGTGAGCGAAGTGAGTTTGAGTGATGCGGTATTGTCATTGGGTGACATGCAAGCCGTTGCAGGGCGTATGCAGCGACTTGGTAATGCGCAACAACCGACAGTGGTTGTTGACTATGCGCACACACCGGATGCGCTGGAAAAGGTGTTGTTAACGTTGCGTGAAATTGATACGACAAAATCTGCCAAATTGATTTGTGTGTTTGGTTGCGGTGGAGACCGTGATCGCGGCAAGCGCGCCATGATGGGATTGGTAGCTGAAAAATTCTCAGATCATTGCATCGTCACCAGCGATAATCCGCGCAGCGAAAATCCACAGCACATCATTGACGAAGTGATGGGTGGAATGAGCAAAAATAATCATGAGATTGTTCTTGATCGTACTGCCGCAATAACCCGTGCTATAAGCCTTGCAGCGCAATGCGATACGGTGTTGGTGGCGGGTAAGGGGCATGAAAATTACCAGGAAATCAGCGGCGTTAAACATGCTTTTAGTGATGTGCTGGTTGTGCAGCAAGCCTTAAAAAACTGGATGCCAGAGGTGCGTGCATGATGACGCTGCAACAGGTGGCGCAAGTCCTAAATGGCCGCCTTGTAGGTAAAAACCTGCGCATCAAATCCGTATCGAGTGATAGCCGAAAAATTTCAATTGGAGATTTGTTTATTGCGCTGCGCGGTGAAAATTTTGACGGCTATGGCTTCGTCAATTCGTCCGCACAAAATGGCGCGGTGGCAGCGTTGGTGAATGTGGATAGCTATCACAATCACGAGATGGATTGCCCGTTGGTATTGGTCGATGACACGCGCCTCGCCTTGGGAAAATTGGCTGCATATTGGCGCAATCAATTCGAGATACCGTTGGTGGCGATTACGGGCAGTAATGGCAAGACAACGGTGAAGGAAATGTTAGCGAGTATTCTGCGTTTGGCGGCAGGAAGTGACGATGCATTGCTTGCGACTAAAGGTAATTTCAATAACGACATTGGCATGCCGTTAACGCTGTTGAGATTGAACGCGCAACATCGCTATGCCGTCATCGAAATGGGCATGAATCACTTTGGTGAGATTGATTATTTGACGCGCATTGCCGCGCCGAATGTTGCGTTGATAAACAACGCAAGTGGCGCACATTTACAGGGACTTGGCTCGGTTGAGGCGGTGGCACAAGCCAAGGCTGAAATATTTAACGGCTTGCAAGATTATGGAATGGCTATCATCAATGTTGATGATGACTTTGCACCGCTATGGCGCACGCAGGCAGGTGCAAATGAGTTGCTGGAGTTCGGTCTAAATTCTCAAGCAGATGTAACTGCAACGTGGCAGCCAAATGACTTTGGTTTGCGTATGGATGTAACTACGCCGGTGGGAACATTCGTTGCCAATTTACAAGTACCTGGTGAACATAATGTCCGCAATGCGCTTGCCGCAACGGCTGCAGCCATTGCACTCAATATTTCTTTGGAGACTATTGCCGCAGGATTGGAAAATTTTGGCGGTGTTGCGGGGCGCTTGCAGCGCAGTGTCGGCAAACATGGCGCAACTATTATTGACGATACCTACAACGCTAATCCGGCTTCATTACGTGCGGCAATTAAGGTGCTGGCACAAACCACAGGCAAGCATGTTTTGGTATTGGGTGATATGGGCGAGCTAGGCGACGATGCCGCAATGCTCCATACCGAGGTAGGTGGAGAAGCGCGCCATGCCGGCATTGAACGGTTATTGGCACTCGGCGATTTAAGTCGCAATGCCGTGCGCGAATTTGGTAAGGGCGCGCAACATTTTGAGCGCATCGAAGATTTGCAAAACACATTAGATAAAGAGTTGGATGCGAGTACCACTGTGTTGGTGAAGGGTTCACGCTTTATGAAGATGGAACGCGTCGTGCAGTTTTGCACCGCTGGAGAACAATAATGCTGCTCGCACTCGCTCATTGGCTGTCATTGGATGTACGCACTTTCAGCGTTTTCAACTACATCACATTACGCGCGGTATTGGCGGCAATGACGGCATTGGTTATCTCATTTATGTTGGGCCCGTGGACAATACGCAAATTGGCTGCCATGAAGATTGGGCAATCCGTGCGCACGGATGGTCCGCAGACGCATCTGGTCAAAGCGGGTACGCCCACTATGGGTGGCGTGCTTATCTTGATGTCGGTAGCCATCACCACGTTGTTGTGGGGCGATCTTTCAAATGCGTATATCTGGGTGGTGCTGTTCACGACATTAGGGGTGGGGGCAATCGGTTGGGTAGATGACTATCGCAAAGTGGTGCATCGAAACCCGGATGGTTTGTCAGCAAGGGCAAAAATGTTTTGGCAATCGCTCATTGCGTTGAGTGTAGGTTTCTTTTTGTGGCATCACGCCACACTGCCTGCGCATACCGAATTCATCGTGCCTTTCTTTAAACATCTGGTTATTCCGCTCGGCATGGTTGGCTTTATTGTGATGGTCTATTTAGTCATAGTGGGTACGAGTAACGCTGTAAATCTCACCGATGGTTTAGATGGTTTGGCGATTATGCCGACCGTGATGGTGGCGAGTGCACTAGCAATTTTTGCTTATGTGGCGGGGCATGCTGAATTCTCCAAATACTTGGCCGAACCTGCGATACCGGGCGCGGGTGAATTGGCGGTGTTCTGCGCAGCAATCGCCGGGGCGGGTTTGGCTTTTCTGTGGTTCAACGCGTACCCCGCTGAAGTATTTATGGGTGATGTTGGCGCATTGGCATTAGGCGCGGCACTGGGAACGGTGGCGGTCATCATCCGCCAAGAGTTGGTGTTGTTCATCATGGGTGGCGTGTTTGTGGTCGAAGCTGTGTCGGTGATGTTGCAAGTCACGTATTTCAAATATACCAAGCGACGATTCGGTAAGGGCGAACGTATTTTGCTGATGGCACCTTTGCATCATCACTTCGAGCAGAAGGGGTGGAAAGAGACTCAGGTCGTTGTGAGATTTTGGATCATCACCATGCTGTTGGTGCTGATTGGTTTGGCTACGTTGAAACTTCGATGAACGCACATCAAAACAAATCGGTGTTGGTGCTCGGTCTTGGTGAGACGGGACTATCTATGGTGCGATGGTTAAGCACGCAGAATGCCAGTTTGCGTGTCGCGGATAGTCGCAATGCGCCACCGAGCTTGAGTGAAGTGGGTCGTTATGTTGCAGCCGAACAGATTTTCTGCGGTAACTTTACCGATGCATTGTTCGATGGCATTGAGTTAATTGCCATCAGCCCTGGCGTGCCGTTGCGTGATCCGGCTGTGGCAAGAGCGATTGAACGCGGCGTTGAAGTGGTTGGTGATATTGAGTTGTTCGCGCAATCGTTGCCGAAAAAAAATCGTCCGCATATTCTCGCCATTACAGGCTCAAACGGTAAGACCACTGTGACCAGCATGATGGAACATCTATGCAAGGCCGCAGGCAAAGATGCAGTAGCCGCAGGCAATATTTCTCCAGCGGTATTGGACGTGGTGTTAGAGCGGGGCGTGAATCAACCGGAGGTGTGGGTGTTAGAGCTGTCCAGCTTCCAGTTGGAAACCACGTCCAGTCTAAATGCGGATGCCGCCACTGTACTCAATATCAGCGAGGATCATCTGGATAGGTATACCGACCTTGATGAATACAGTGCAACCAAAGCGCGAATCTTGTCGGGATGCAGTGTGCAAGTGTTGAACCGTGACGATGCGCGCAGCCTGAATATGGCGCGACCAGAATGCAAAACTATTACCTTCGGTTTGAATGCGCCCTTTAATGAAATTGATTTTGGTATCGCAAAATTCGATGAAGAAATTTGGTTGATGCAAGGTAAGCAACGTTTGCTTAAAGCCAGCGAGTTGCAAATTTTCGGTTTACACAATGTCGCGAATGCTTTGGCAGCATTGGCGTTGGGGCGCGCGATTGAGTTCCCGATGGCAACCTTGCTGAATGCGCTGCGTAGTTTTAAAGGATTGCCACATCGCGTGGAACGTGTTGCGGTCATCAATGAGGTGACCTATTACGACGACTCCAAGGGAACCAATGTTGGCGCAACGGTCGCTGCGCTAGAAGGTATGGGCTGCAAGGCGGTGTTGATTGCAGGTGGAGAAGGTAAAGGGCAGGACTTCACACCACTCAAACAAGCCGCTGCGAAACACGCTCGCGCAGTGGTATTGATTGGTCGTGATGCGCCGCTAATCGCCGCCGCTTTGGGTGGCAGCGGCGTATTTGTTGTGTATGCACAAGATATGAGTGATGCCGTGCAACAAGCTGCGCTGCTGGCAGAAAAGGGCGATGCGGTATTGTTGTCGCCCGCGTGTGCGAGCTTCGATATGTTCCGAAATTACGAACATCGCGCGGAAGTTTTTGTGCAAGCGGTACATGCGCTCAATCAACAAACTACATCATTTTTGTTGGGCGACGAAGGTGTGGAATCAAGCAAGGACAGCGCATGGTTTCATTAGTCAAAACCCGCGCCACGCCACCCCAAGCGCAATACGATGAGTTGCTCATTTGGGTATTGATCGCATTGCTCTCACTCGGCTTTGTGATGGTGTATTCTGCATCAATCGCGACTGCCGAGGCAGGTAAATTTACCGGATATCAACCCACCTACTACTTGATGCGTCACGGCATATTTATCGCAATTGGTTTGCTTGCGGGTCTGTTTGCCTTTCAGGTGCCTGTGCAAATGTGGCAAAACTATGCACTGTATTTTTTCATGGCAGGCGCGGCATTGTTGGTATTGGTGCTGATTCCGCACATTGGTCGTGAGGTGAATGGTAGTCGTCGCTGGCTGTCGTTGTTTGTCTTTAATTTACAACCTTCCGAATTGATGAAGCTGTTCGCAGTGCTATACGCCGCTGATTACACCGTGCGCAAAGGAAAAATTAAACACTTATTCGTTAAAGCATTTGTGCCGATGTTGGTGGTGATGGTGTTTGTCGGCGCATTGCTTTTGCAAGAGCCTGACATGGGTGCGTTTGTGGTGATTGTTGCAATTGCATTTTGTACCCTGTGGTTGGGTGGTTTTAATCTCAAGGTGTTTGCCGCACTGATGGTTGCTTTGCCATTAGCATTTGCCGCGCTAATTTTATCCTCGCCCTATCGTATGCAGCGCGTCATCGGATTTATGGATCCGTGGTCTGACCCTTACGGTAAAGGCTACCAGCTAAGCCATGCGTTGATTGCCTTTGGGCGTGGGGAATGGCTGGGAGTCGGGCTAGGTGGCAGCGTAGAAAAATTGTTTTATTTGCCTGAAGCACATACAGATTTTTTGATGGCCGTGATTGCGGAAGAGTTGGGATTATTTGGCGTGACCGCTGTGATTGTGCTGTTCGCCATGTTCGTGTTACGTGCATTTCACATCGGTCGGCATGCTGCATTTCTGGAGCGCAATTTCTCCGCGTTAGTCGCGCAAGGCATTGGTGTTTGGCTAGGTGTGCAAGCGATGATTAACATCGGCGTGAACATGGGCATTTTGCCAACCAAAGGATTAACCCTGCCATTTTTGAGCTTTGGCGGTAGCGGCGTGGTGGTGAATTGTGTTGCTGCTGCGGTGTTGCTGCGGGTGGATTACGAGAATAGAAGGATTGCGCGAGGGATGCCTGTATGAGTCGTTCCCTCTTAATAATGGCAGGTGGTACAGGCGGTCATA
>JABFRF010000072.1 GCA_013141315.1 Gallionella sp.
GTATTTTATTGCCGGGGCAAATCGTCGGCGTGGTCGGGCCGAACGGTTGCGGCAAATCGAATGTGATCGACGCGTTGCGTTGGGTGTTGGGCGAATCAAAAGCGTCGGCGTTGCGCGGCGAGACTATGCAGGACGTTATTTTTAATGGCTCCAGCAAGCGCAAGCCTGTGTCGCGCGCCAGCGTGGAGTTGATATTTGATAATTCTTTGGGAAAAGCAAACGGGCAGTGGTCTAGTTACGCTGAGATTTCCATCAAGCGCGTGTTGCAGCGCGATGGCGACTCCAGTTACCACATCAACAATCAGCATGTGCGCCGCAAGGATATTACCGATATATTTTTGGGTACGGGCTTAGGGGCGAGAGCTTACGCCATCATTGAGCAGGGCATGATTTCGCGCATTATCGAAGCCAAGCCCGAAGAGCTGCGCATTTTCCTCGAAGAAGCTGCGGGCGTTTCCAAATACCGAGATCGTCGTCGTGAGACTGAACTACGCATTGGCGATACACGCGACAATCTGTTGCGCGTCAGCGATATTCTGCAAGAGTTGGATAAAAACCTCGTTCACCTTGGTGCGCAGGCCGAAGTGGCGAAGCAATATCGCGCGCTGGAAGCGCAGCGTGACACGAGTCAGAAATTATTCTGGTTGGTGAAAAAGTTGGAAGCGGAAGCACAACGGGTTAAATTTTCACTTGCCACTGAAAAAACTCGAACCGAGCTGGAAGCCGAAACCGCCAAGTTGCGCGACATTGAAAGTCAGTTGGAAACTGCACGCAGCGGTCATTACCAATTGTCCGATGCAATGCACGTCAAGCAGGGTGATCTCTACACCGTGAATGCGGAAATCGCGCAGTTGGAGCAGAACATCAAGCACGTTGCCGAGCAACGCCAACGTCTGACCCAGCAGATTGCTAACACGCAGCGACAAATCGAGCAGCAACAACATCAACGCCAAGGCGTGCATTCGCTGCTAGAACATTGGCAGCGTCAGCAAGAAGGCGGTGTGGTGAAGGTTGCCGAGGCTGAGCAAACTGCGCAAGCAGAAGGGGAGAGTTTGCCCCAAGCGGAAGATGCAGCGCGCAGCGCGCAGGAACGCTACAACGCTTTGCAACGCGAACAATTGTTAATGCAGCAACAATTACAATTGGCCGACACACAGCGCGCCAATTTGCAGCGCAACATCCAGCAGATGGATTCGCGACGCTTGCGCTTGATGTTGGAGAAAGATAATTTGCCGCGCGTAGATGCCGAGGCATTGCATCAGGCGCAGCAGCAAATGACCGAGCTTGAAACGCTGCGTGCCGAGCAAGAGGAAAAATTGGCAAGCTTGCAGGAACAACTGCCGCAAGTTGATAACGAACGGCGTAATCAACGTGCCGCGTTGCAACAGCAAGAACGCGTGCTGGCACAGACCGAAGCACGATTGCACGCGTTACAACAATTGCAACAGCAACTCGATAACGATAAAAATCTCAACGCCTGGTTGCAACAACATCAGTTGGAGAAATTGCCGCGCCTGTGGCAATCCATCCGCATTGAGGCGGGTTGGGATGATGCGCTGGAAGCCGTGTTACGCGAACGCTTGAACGCGATAGCCATGCCGGAATTGGCGAATGCAGCTGCATGGCGCGATGTACCTGCGGCTAAATTGGCGGTGTTTTCGCCAACTACTGAACTTCACAATTCCGTTCGGGCTGAGCCTGTCGAAGCCTCGTTAAACCCTTCGACACAGCCTTCAGTCCTGAGCATCGTCGAAGGGTCAGGGCGAACGGAGACAGGAAGCACGCTGACTCCACTACTCAGCTACGTGCAATGTCACGATACACAAGTGCAGCCCGTGATGCGCGATTGGCTCACGCATATCTATGCGGTTGCCGATGTCGCACAAGCTTATGCTCAACGCGCTCAGTTGCCAGTGGGCGGTTGGTTCGTGACCCCGCAAGGTCATTTGATTGGTGCGCACAGCATTTTATTTCACGCGCCGGATAGTCAGTTACACGGTGTGTTGGCAAGGCAACGCGAGATTGAGAGATTGGAGTTGGAGCGCGCTGAACACAACCAGCTTGCGGAACATGCCAAGCAACAGGTCACGCAAGCCGAGCAACTGTATCAATCCATCGAAATACAAATCGGACCATTGCGCAGTTCAGGAAACGAATTGCAGCAACGCCTGCATGGTTTGCAAATGCAAATACTCAAGCTTAATCAGGCACAGGAACGCAGCACCGAACGTATCCTGCAAATTGATAGAGAAGTGCAGGAAGTGGCGGAGTTGTTGAATGGCGAGCAAGTTCAGCAACACGGCATAGATGAGCAAATGGCCACGTTACGCGAACAGAGCGGTGCGTTTTATGGACAAGTTGAAGAAGCGCAACGTCACGCTAATGTTCAAGATATCGCCCTGCGTGAGCAGCGCGGTCGCGCGCAGCATGCGCAACACGCGTTGCAAGAGGCTCGCTTCTTTGCCAAAACCTGTGCGGAAAAGATCACTGATTTACAACACAATACTCAGCAAATTACCGAGGCATTGGCGCAGTTCGAATTGAACTTGACACAGATGCACACGGACTTATCGACCAGTGATGATGAGCAAGCCAAGCAACAACTGCAAGAGGTATTGATTGCGCGTCAAGCTGCCGAGTTGATGCTGGCCGAGGCGCGCAACATTTTGGAAAACGCGACAGTCAATCTGCAAAAGTCCGAGCAAGAGCGTTTGGCTTGTGAACACAAACTCAATCCATTGCGTGAGAAGCTCAATGAGTTGACGCTCAAAGAACAAGAGTCACGGCTGCATTTTGAACAATGGTCAGAGCAATTGCAGGGTGCAGACGAGCAAGTGCTGATGCCCTTGTTGGAGGCCGGTAATAACAAACCTAATGTGTTGCAAAGCGAGTTAAATCGCTTGATTTCGGACATCGAAGCGTTGGGTGCAGTGAACCTCGCCGCGCTCGAAGAGTTGCAAACTGCGACTGAGCGCAAAGCGTATCTGGATGCGCAGGCCAAAGATATCAACGAGGCAATGGCTACGCTAGAAGAGGCGATACAGCGTATCGACAAAGAATCGCGTGACTTGTTGATGGCAACCTACAACCAAGTCAATCAACATTTGGCTGAAATGTTCCCTATCTTATTTGGTGGTGGCGAAGCACGGCTGGTGTTGACCGGGGAAGAGATTCTGGACAGCGGTGTGCAAGTGATGGCGCAGCCGCCGGGCAAGAAAAATAGCTCTATACACTTGATGTCGGGTGGAGAAAAAGCCCTTACTGCAATTGCGCTGGTGTTCTCATTATTCCAACTTAATCCCGCACCATTCTGTTTGCTGGATGAAGTGGATGCGCCGCTGGATGACACCAACACTGAACGCTTATGCGCCCTGATTAAAAAAATGGCGCAACAAACCCAGTTTATTTTTATCAGTCACAACAAACTCACCATGGAGTTGGCACAACAATTAGTGGGCGTGACCATGCAAGAGAAGGGCGTGTCCAAAGTTGTGTCAGTGGATATCGAAGAAGCCTTACGGATGCGCGACGAGGAGTTGGTAGCCTGATTTATTTTTGGCGACTCAAAACACTCAAGCTGCAAGGTTTACTACATCTATCTAGGATTCTTCTTGCAACTTTATATTTGGTTTCTTAATACCTGCACTTTGCGACCTTCTCTTTACGACCCCATTTCAGACGTTAACTCTTCTAAGAAGCAGATATTAGGATTAAATCAAAAAAATAGTTTGAAGCGGACTAGAGGGGTGGCTCCGCCTGATTGGACAGTGTTTTCTATTTCTTAAGTGGATGCCTTGCGGTTAATACCTACGCTGCTTTTTTCATTGCAGGTAGGTTCTCATAGTAAAACTCATCTGGTGTTTGGTCG
>JABFRF010000061.1 GCA_013141315.1 Gallionella sp.
TGTTCGCTTTTGCCTTGAGTATGATTTTGGGTGGCGCGCTGGGTAATTTGATCGATCGAATTTCTTATGGCTACGTGATCGATTTTTTATTGTTCCATTGGAATGAACATACTTTCCCCGCATTTAATTTGGCCGACTCAGCTATAACTTGTGGTGCGGCGTTGTTGATTTTGGATAGTTTTATGGAGAAAAAACATGCAACTGCTACTCGCTAATCCGCGTGGATTTTGTGCCGGGGTTGATCGTGCGATTGAAATCGTCGAGCGAGCACTGGCATTGCACGGCGCACCGATTTACGTTCGTCACGAGGTGGTACACAACAAATTTGTGGTGGATGGATTGCGTGAAAAAGGTGCGGTGTTCATCGAGGATTTAGCTGATGTGCCGAGCGGTAGCATCTTAATTTTTAGCGCGCATGGTGTGTCACAAGCCGTCAGAAAAGACGCTGAAACACGCGGTTTGACAGTGTTTGATGCAACCTGTCCGTTGGTGACCAAAGTGCATATTGAAGTGTCGCGATTGCGCGAGCAGAAAAAAGAAATCGTGATGATCGGACACAAAGGTCACCCAGAAGTGGAAGGCACAATGGGTCAATCTGAAGGCGGTATGTATCTGGTGGAATCACCTGCGGATGTGCAAAAACTCAAAGTTTGCGACGAGCAAAATCTCGCGTATGTGACGCAAACCACGCTGTCGGTAGATGACGCAAGCAGCATTATCGCCGCACTCAAGACACGCTTTCCGTTTATCACGGGACCAAAGAAAGATGACATTTGCTATGCCACGCAAAATCGCCAAGATGCGGTGAAGATATTGGTTAAACAATGTGATGTGGTGGTGGTGATTGGTTCGCCTTCCAGTTCTAATTCCAATCGTTTACGCGAAGTCGCTTCCAATGTTGGGTTGCCTGCTTATCTCGTAGATAACGCCAATGAGCTTAACGAGGAATGGTTTGTGGGGAAAAAATCGGTTGGTATCAGTGCCGGTGCCTCTGCGCCTGAACTGTTGGTACAGGGTGTAATTGCGCGTTTGCAGCAGTTCGGCGGTGCTAATGTGGTCGAGTTGCAGGGCATAATCGAAAACGTGGTTTTCCCACTACCTAAAACTCTGATACCTATCGTTGCCATATAAAGTGCAATCCGATTTTTTAATTATCGGCGCGGGTGCAGTTGGCCTCACCAGCGCGATAGCTTTGCTGCAAGCGGGCTACCAGGTGACACTGGTTGAACGCGGCAATGTTGGGCAAGAAGCTTCGTGGGCAGGGGGGGGTATTCTCTCGCCATTGTGTTCATGGGATTATCCGGAGGCAGTGACGCGACTGGCGCATCGCGGCATGGCAATGTTTGCCGAGGCAGCCGAATCACTGCATCAAACCACAGGCATCGACCCGGAATATGAGCGCAGCGGTATGTTGGTGTTACCTCCGTTGCAGTGGGAGCAAGCGCAACATTGGTGCGGGCAACATCACTTCGACATGCAATCGGTGAGCGTGGCCGATTACCTGCCGTTACAAAATCAAACCGGATTGTTATTGCCCGAGGTGGCGCAAGTTCGTAATCCCCGCTTGATGACAGCGCTGCGTAAACGTGTTGAGATGCTGGGCGGTGTGATACTTGAGCAATGTGAGGTGCAAAATTTCGTTTACCATGCCGGGCGCATTACTGGACTACACACAACGCGCGGTGAGCTCCACGCGGATGGCTATATTGTAACGGCCGGGGCATGGAGCCAACAGTTGCTGGGCGAGCATGCGATGCGGATCGATATCCGCCCGATACGCGGACAGATTCTATTGTTTAAGTTTGAAGCGCCGCCGTTCCGGCCTATTCTGCTCAAAAAAGATTTGTATTTGATTCCGCGTCGAGATGGACATGTGTTGGTGGGGAGTACGCTGGAAGAGGTGGGTTTTGATAAATCGACCACGATTGAAGCACGAGCCGGTTTGTTGCAACGAGTGTATGAGGTTTTTCCCGACTGGAAAGGTATTCAACCTATCAGGCATTGGGCTGGTTTTCGTCCAGGCTCGCCGGAAAATATCCCGACCATCGGGGCTCATCCAACCATCAGCAATCTCTATATCAACAGCGGGCATTTCCGTTATGGTGTGACCATGTCATTGGCCAGTGCAGAATTGTTGCTGAATGAAATTATCGGTCGAGCCCAACCGTTCCCGGTTGAAGAATATCGCTGGTGCTGAGCCTGGCGTGCAGCATCAGCCAGATCGAAAAGTGAATGATCGAAAAGTGAATCAAGGTTGATTGTGGTCGTGGCAAACATCGGGTGAAATGGCTCGTGGCAAGATTGTTTTTCTTGAATTGACTGGCAGTTCCAATACTCCTAAGAAAGCCTTTTACCAAGTTTTCGTTGCAATGTTCGGCGGTGCATATTGAGTGCGCGTGCCGTGGCGGAAACGTTGTCGTCGTTTTCGTGCAATACACGCTGAATATGCTCCCACGTCAGATTCTCAATGGGTATGGCGTGTGTGTGTAGCGGCGCGTTGTCATCAGGGATGTGTTTGAAGGCGGCGACAATTTCATCTGCATTGGCGGGTTTGGCGAGATATTGCGTTGCACCTAATTTGATGGCCTCGACCGCCGTGGTGATGCTCGCGTAGCCAGTCAGCACCACGATGCGGGTATGCGGGTCGAGTTCGTGTAGTTTTTTGACCAGCACCAACCCTGACGCGCCATTCATTTTTAAATCTACCACGGCGAACTCTGGCGAGTTGGCTTCAGCAAGTGGAATAGCTTGCTCGACGCTATTCGCCACGCATACGTTGAAGCCACGCTTGGTGAGTGCGCTACTCAGTACCCCACAGAAGGTGGTGTCATCATCGACCAATAGCAACGAGGTGAATTCTTCATTGGTTTGCGTCATGCGTTTTTCCTCGCGATAGGCAATATCAATTGCGTGGTTGCGCCACCTGCTTCGCGATTGAATAATCTTACCGAGCCGCTCATGCGTTCGATGGTGGCATTCGCGAGCAATAAGCCGAGTCCGCGACCTTCTTTTTTGGTGGTGAAGAATGCCGACCCCGCTTTGAGCGTGGCTTCTTCATCCAAGCCGTGGCCATGATCATGAATTTCCATCGTAAAACGCGTGGTGTCCCAATGGGTGTGTATTTCAATTGCATGGGGTGCGGCATCGGCGGCGTTGTTGAGCAGATTCATCAACGCTGCGCGTAAGGTCATATCGACTTTAATGAACGGGATGTTTGTTGGAGAAATGTCTGTAGGCGGAGAATAAATGTATTGTGCCGTTGGGCGTAGTAATTGCCATTCATCTAATACTTCGGCGAGTAATTGATCCGCAGCTTGTAGCGAAACAGCACCCTTATCGTGAGCATTGGCTAAAATTTTATCGAGGATGCGTTTACAGCCGCGCACTTGTTCATTGAGAATAATCAATGCATCGCGCCATACTGGGTGTGTCTTGGCTTCATATTGTAATTCACCGATGATTACAGCCATAGTCGAAAGTGGCGTGCCTAGTTCATGTGCTGCACCTGCAGCCTGTGTGCCGAGTGCCACGATGCGTTCGTTACGCAAAATCTCTTCACGAACTTGAATCAACATCTCATCGCGACTGCGCACCGCTTGCGCCATCTGCACCACAAAGTAGGCAACCACCAGCGCGGTAATCACAAAGCCAAACCACATCCCCATCACGTGCGAGTTAAACGCGTTGTCGCCCATGTCGTGATGATTGTGTGGTAAAGGAATGTAAAAAAACATCAGCAGGCTGTAACAGGCAACGGTGAGTGCCGCCATGCCCCATGTGTAGCGACTGGGCAACGTAGCCGCCGCGATGACCAAGGGCAAAACATACAGCGAAACAAATGGATTGGTTGAACCGCCGCCGTAATAC
>JABFRF010000145.1 GCA_013141315.1 Gallionella sp.
AGGTATCCGAGCTGGTAGCACTTTCGGAAGTAAGTAGGTCACCCGCAAAAACACCCGCGTTGAGTAAAACCGAAGAAGAGGAACAAACACTACTGCGCTATTTTCGTAAGATGAAAATGGAGAAGCGTGAACTTTTCAAAACGCTAGGACGAATATTTACCGAACGGTAGTTTGCCAAACCACGATAACGATTACTTAGGGAGGTCATCTCTATAAATTAAAATTCCGTCATTCCCGCGAAAGCGGGAATCCAGTTTAGAAAATAAATTCCCTTGCAAAGCAAGGACAAATCCCTTTTAATAAAAACGCTGGATTCCCGCTTTCGCGGGAATGACGAATTATTAGAGGTTCACTAGATTTAGTCAGCAACTCCTTAGTCTACGAAGCAATCACCACGCCATTCGCATTAAACAACGACTGCCAAATCTTATAAGCTTCATCTTCTGGGTCAAGCACGATACGTTCGTTAAATTTATGGTTGTACTCATCGCGCAACTTGGCATCTGACAACACTTCATACGCTTTTTGAATCGCATTAAAACGCGCTTCTGCGCCTGATTCAGTATTTCTATCTGGGTGGTAACGCATCGCCATTGCACGATAACGTTTTTTAATTTCATCGGTCGATGCGTTGGGTGCGATGCCGAGTATGTCGTATAGATTTTCCATTTTATTTCAGGTGTGTTTGTACAATTTTTGAGCGGCTTCAATTTTCATTGCGCATGGCTGTCACTTCAATTTTCAATTGACTCGCTGCCGTCTCAATCGCTATTTGTAAATTTTTAACGCTCTGCTGGTCGGATGTTCCTGCGAGTGGGTGCAATGCCATGACCTTATCGGAAAATGCGCGCACTGTCTTGAGGTGGCTGTCAGCGTCATGCAGCAAAAGCTGTGGGTTGATGGCTTGGTAGTACGGCACGCCTTCTCGCAATGCGACGGCTAGTAAATAAAATTGCTCTGTGCAAATATTTTGGGGTCGCTTATTTCAAAATACTGCGTGGCAAATTCGCCTTGTTGCGCGGTGATAAGCGCGTATTGCTTGACGATTTGTTCGATGAAGTTTTGTGCGCGATTCAGTTGCGGCGCGAGGGTGATGTGGTATTGCCCAGGACGTTGAATGATGGCGGGGTTATCGAGTATGAGGGGCTTGCCTCGGCGTATCGTTAAGCAGATGAGCGTCAACAGCGTTAGTGTGAGTAGGGATTCGCCCATATTTGCAAGTAGAGAGGTGACGCTCAACTAGGAGGAAATTTAACCGCGTCTACTCGGAGCGCTGGCAAACGCGTTGGTGTTTTCCATCCATTGTTTGATGCGATTCGCATCACCAATACGTGTACGTTTACCGACCGAATCCAGCAACACGATGATTACGGGACGGCGACTGATGGTGGCTTCCATCACCAAGCAACGCCCTGCCTCATTGATGAAACCTGTTTTACTCACGCCGATTTCCCACGAGGCATTTCTCACTAAAGGATTGGTGTTGTTGAAGCGCATTTCGCGTCCATTCCAGCCATCTACTGAATGCGTGCCTGTCGTGGTGTAGTCGTGTATCAAAGAATAATTGCGCGCTGCGGCAACCATCTTCACCAAATCTTGCGCGGTCGAAACATTATCGCTATTCAATCCAGTTGGATCAAAAAACTTTGTGCTGGTCATACCCAATGCTTGTGCCTTGGCATTCATCGCGGCAACGGCGGCGACTGTGCCACCTGGATAGCTGCGAGCCAATGCCGATGCGGCTCGATTTTCAGAAGCCATCAATGCCAGCTTGAGCATCTCACTGCGTGTGAAAGCCATACCAATACGCAGCCGTGAACGCGTGCCTTTGAGCATATCCAAATCTTCCACGCCAACACTCACCTGCTCGTCCAGTGATTGGGCAGCATCAAGCACCACCATCGCAGTCATCAACTTGGTAATAGAAGCAATCGGTGCAACCTGTTGAGAGTTTTTTTTGTATAACGGACGTTGAGTTTGCTCGTCGATTATCAGTGCGATGTTGGATGCTAATAGTGGAGATAGACCATCGCTTGTGTAGGCTGCACGAGCAACCTTCGTTGCTTTGTGTGTCTTGTGATGAGCCTTATGATTTGAACTATGAGACTTCGCAAAAGCAACGTGTGTTGGCAGTGCGTAGCTCAACAACATCAACAATATAATTCTCTTTTTCACTTGGTTACCTCTCGCCAGCATGACTGAATGTGAATAAGCATACCTAAATTTCAATATAAATCAAGTATTAGTATGCAACTCCTCTTCTTGTTTCTGAAGATTCCACATTTGTGCATACACAGCGTTGAGACTCAACAATTCGCGATGCGTTCCGCGCTCGACAATTTTTCCACCATCCATTACCAAGATTTGATCGGCCTCGATCACCGTGGATAGACGATGTGCAATGATTAAGGTAGTGCGATTTTGTGCGATGGCACGCAGTTCGGCTTGAATTGCTTTTTCGGATTTTGAGTCGAGCGCAGACGTAGCTTCATCAAAAATCAATATCTCAGGATTCTTTAAAATTGCGCGCGCAATCGCGACGCGCTGCTTCTCACCACCCGAAAGTTTTAAGCCGCGCTCTCCCACCATGCTGTCATAACCTTGCGGCAAGGTCTCGATGAAATCGTGGATGTGTGCGGTTTGTGCGGCGGCAATTACTTCTTCGCGGGAAGCGTTCGGGCGACCATAGGCAATGTTGTAATAGATAGTGTCATTAAACAGCACTGTGTCTTGCGGGACAATGCCTATCGCAGCACGCAAGCTGCTTTGTGTCACACCGCGTATATCTTGCCCGTTGATGGAAATACTGCCCTGCTGCATATCGTAGAAACGAAACAGCAAACGCGACAGCGTTGATTTTCCCGCACCACTCGATCCGACCACGGCCACCGTATGTCCTGCAGGAATATCAAAGCTCACACCAAATAAAATCTGCCGATCAGGTGCGTAAGAAAATTCCACTTGGTCAAATTTCACCGATGCCTTGCCAATCACTAACGTCGCAGCATTGGGCGCATCGGCAATTTCGCGATGTTCAGTTAATAAGCTGAACATTTTTTCCATGTCAGCTAACGAATTGCGGATTTCGCGATACACAAAACCGAGAAAATGGAGCGGCATGTACAGTTGAATCATGAACACGTTGACCAGCACCAAATCGCCCACGGTCATCTTGCCTTTCACCACTTCGTCCGCCGCCAACACCATTAACGCGGTGATACCAATCGCGATGATGACGCTTTGCACCGAGTTAAGCAGCGCGAGCGAAACTTGATTGCGCACCGCCGCCGTTTCCCAATGCTCCATATTGTGATCGTAGCGCTGCGCTTCGTATTTCTCATTGCCGAAATATTTTACAGTTTCGTAATTCAGCAGACTGTCTATTGCACGCGTATTCGCCTTTGAGTCCAGATCGTTCATGGTGCGACGCACCACCATGCGCCATTCGGTGATGAATAACGTAAACGCGATGTAAATCACCAGTGTGACAAACGTAATCACCGCAAACCACACGCTATATTTCTTCAACAAAATCGCTGCAACTAAAACAATTTCCAACAAAGTTGGCACGATGTTGAACAGCGTAAAGTTCAGCAAGAATCCAATCCCGCGCGTACCTCTTTCAATATCACGCGACACGCCACCTGTTTGCCTATCCAAGTGAAAGCGCAAACTCAAACTGTGCAGATGCTCAAATACTTGTAATGCCACGCGACGAATTGCGCGCTGCGTGACATTCGCAAACACTGCATCGCGCAATTCACCAAACAGCGTGCTAAATAAGCGCAACAAACCATAGCCAACAATCAACGCTACAGGAATAGCCAGTGCTGCTTGCTTGCTGCTCATCGCATCGAT
>JABFRF010000122.1 GCA_013141315.1 Gallionella sp.
GTGTGAATGGCGTTGAGCCTGTCGGCACGTATGCCCTCAAAATCCTATTCGATGATGGTCACGATAATGGCTATACACATGGGAATATCTGCAAGAGTTGGGCAAATATCAGGATGGCATGTGGCATGAGTATTTGAGCAAGATAGAAGCGCAAGGAGCAAGCCGCGAGCCTAGCCTACAGCCGGCTGTGGTCGATGCGCCTAAGAGTTGTGGTCGATAAATTTTGAAAAGTTATAGTCCCCTCCCCCTTGATGGGGGAGGGTTAGGGATAACCAGCGACTTGACTGCGGTTGTTTGCAGGCTAGTCGAATGGCTAGTTGTTTCAACGAGAGGGTGAAATGTTCAGCGCGCCCCCTCTCCCCAACCCTCTCCCACAAGGGGAGAGGGAGCAATAAAGTTAGGAGTAACTGATGAATAAAACCACCCACTTCGGTTTTGAAACCGTCGATGAAACCGAAAAAGCTAAGAAGGTAGCAGGGGTATTCACCTCCGTTGCCAGCAAATATGACGTGATGAACGACCTGATGTCGGTTGGCTTGCATCGCCTGTGGAAACGCTTCGCCATCGAAATCAGCGGCGTAAGGGCAGGGCAGCGTGTATTGGACGTAGCGGGTGGCTCGGCGGATTTATCGCGACTGTTTTTGAAAAAGGTTGGTAGCAGCGGACAAGTGGTACTCACCGACATCAACAACGCCATGCTGCGCGTAGGACGCGACCGATTGCTGGACGAAGGCATCACCACGCCCACCACACAATGCGATGCCGAACACTTGCCCTTCCCCGATAATTATTTCGACTGCGTGAGCATCGCCTTCGGCCTGCGCAACGTCACCCACAAAGATGCCGCCCTGCGCGAAATGCATCGCGTCATCAAACCCGGCGGACGCGTGATCGTGTTGGAATTCTCCAAAGTCGCCAAACCACTGGAGAAAGTTTACGACCTCTACTCCTTCAAACTACTACCCAAAATCGGGCAACTCATCGCAGGCGACGCAGACAGCTACCGCTACCTCGCCGAATCTATCCGCATGCATCCGGGGCAAGACGAGTTAAAACAAATGATGGAAGAGGCGGGATTAGAAAAAGTTGAATACTTCAACATGACGGGTGGCGTGGTGGCGGTACATCGGGGGTATAAACTGTGAAGTTCAGTCTTAGCCTCTCAGAAAATCTTATATGGAAGCTTTATCAGCGACGATCACCGTTGCGCATTTGCTTGGATGCAGACTGCATGTATCGTATCCGTGCAGCGATCCCCGGCCAAGACAAATAGATTAACTTACGCACCCGCCAGCCCAGTGGCACCAACGAAGGTCGTAGCGTGTTCTGGCATCGTGTATACCAGTTAGGTGATTCCAACAATGACTGAATAAACAATTCACGCTGGTATTCCTTTTCCGTTGAGCGTTGCACTAAGTCCAGGCAGCCCGCAATCTGAGCGTCATGCAACCATTGCTTATGAAGTGCAACATGGATGCGGTTCAATCTCTGCACCGAAGCAAGAAAATGTTTGCCTGAAAAATCTCGCATCCGATCTGACACCCCGCCACGCCGATATCGCACCAGTGGTATATCTATCGTGCAAGCACCCCCAGCACACAAAGCTCGCAGTACGTTGACCTGATCTTCATACGCTACATGAGGCTGAAGCGCACCAAAATGATCGAACAGCCGGCGTGTAAAAGCATGGGCCGCCCCAATAATGTAGGGGCGGTGACGCACCCAATCTCCCACTGTGTGCCATTGTGACAAATCATCAACATGCACTACGCCAAGAACTTCACCTTCAGCATTCATGTCGTACAAATGACTGGCAATTAAATCTAACTTCTGCCCTGAATTGTCCCAAGCCTGAGCTATATGAGCAACCCTATCAGGCAATGAGATGTCATCGCCAGCCATCATCACAATCAAGTCTCCATGGGCTGCTTGAACAACCACGTTGAAATGCTCGTTAATACCAAGGTTTTTTTCATTGCGGCGTACAACAACCTGATGCGGCCCTTGATACGCCGCAGCCTTTGCCAACATTCGAGCGTAAGTATCATCTGGCGAAGCGTCATCGGACAAGATAATCTCAATAGGCTCGCAAACTTGAGCTAACGCACTATCAATAGCAGCGTCAATCATGCCTGACTGTTTATATGCAAATACTACCAATGTGATACGACGCTCAATAGTCATTAGTGCTTAACTCTATTTAAAGTCGTGCAATACAGTTATCACTGTATCAATCTCAACTTCTGTGTGAACCGGGCTGATTGGCAAACTCAATACTTCTCCAGCCAAACGTTCGGCAATAGGAAATGCTCCTTTACTAAACTCAAGGTCTGCATATGCACCTTGCAAATGTGGTGGGATTGGATAGTGAATGAGCGAGCCTATCCCAGCTTGATTAAGATGAGCTTGAAGCTGTTCACGACTTTTACTGCGAATCACAAATAGGTGCCAGACTGGCTCTGCCCAATCGGGCACGTATGGAATAGTTACACCAATACCCGCCAAACCTGTTAAGTATTGGCTAGCAATGGCTCGACGTACTTGATTGGCAATATCTAAGTGCTGCAATTTAACTCGCAATATCGCTGCTTGCAGACTATCCAAGCGACTATTGAAACCGCGCACCTCATTCACGTATTTCACTCGTGAACCATAATTACGCAACTCACGAATACGGTCAGCCAATTCTGCGTCATCTGTCGTAATTGCCCCGCCATCCCCCAATGCGCCGAGATTTTTACCGGGATAAAAACTCCATGCCACCATGTCGCCATGCGCACCAATGCGCTTGCCTTTGTAACGTGCACCATGCGCTTGTGCACCATCCTCCAATACCTTTAAACCGTGTTTGCGCGCAATTGCCAAAATTGGATCAAGGTCGGCTGGTTGTCCATACAGGTGTACAGGAAGTATAGCTTTGGTGCGTGGTGTTATTGCGGCTTCAATACGAGCTGGATCAATGTTATAAGTCGCTTCATTGGGTTCAACTGGAACAGGTGTAGCACCGCACTGGCTAACCGCCAACCAAGTAGCAATATAGGTATTGCTCGGCACGATGACTTCGTCCCCCGCGCCAACCCCCAAAGCTAATAATCCTAGGTGCAAAGCATCTAGGCCATTAGCAACACCCACACAGTATTTTGCTTCGCAATAAGTTGCATATTCACTTTCAAAGGCATCTACCTCTTCGCCGAGGATATACCACCCTGAAGCCAATACCCTTTGGATTGCTGGCAAAAGCGCAACCTCGTACTGCTCATTGATTTTTTTTAGATTAAGAAAGTCAATCATGAAGATACCCTTAGTTTTTGGTTACTTGTGACTGGTCATTTGATAAAAAATCTACTAAAACTGATTCGATTTTTACTAGATCAACTATAAAATCTTCATGGATATCTTTATTTTTACGTGACTCGTCATAGACAGAGAAATACTGCATTTCCAATTTCAAACATTTCGCAATAGTTGAAAAAACTGAAAGATCATTTTTTGCCGATTGGATGCAGAGAACTTTACAACCAGTTTTACAAAACAAAATATTTGTAAATGCTGCTCCAGTTACACCAGCAATAAAATCTGCATTATCAAATAAAGAAATTTGCTCTACTATTGAAAGCTTTTCTGGGGATACGATTTCAAATCCGTATTTTTTAAAGATATTGATAACCTCATTTTCATTATATTGCCGTCTTGTGGAAGAAGCCTTTTGCCTCGACAAATATATTTTTTTAATATTTGATATTGGTCTCGAAAGTTGCAGCAATTTGTTCCTTACAAAATTTATACTTTCAATATCGAACTTGCAATCTGTAAAGT